>NZ_MQVK01000079.1:0-582 GCF_002002385.1 Vibrio sp. SALL6 | reverse complement strand
GCGTTATGTGTCCTTTCAATATATATCATGAAGTTAGCATGTAGCTAACACTTGTTATTTGGGGTTGTGCTACGCTCCGATAATTTAGTATCGGTAGGCATTATGCGTAGATTGATTGAATTGCAGGAACAACTGAATAAGCTTGATGATCTAATACCAGAAGGTGAAGAACAGTTGAGACTTAAGCAGAAAAAGACCATAAGTGAGTTTCTTGAATTATTGAAACCAAAGGTATTTCGCAATGATTTCATAAAACATGCTGTGTTAAGTAGCACTAAAACGTTCAAGGGATATGACTCGCGAGAGTTGAGAGCAATGTGTGAGTCATTACTTAAAACAGATTCTAGGCTCAAAACACTGAAGTGTGCAGTCGAAGAAGCTAGGAGCGCAAGGTTTCATTTAATGAAAGAAATCAATGAAAGGGCTGAGGTTTTAGAACAGAACAACAAAGTGTTCATTGATAGCTCAAAAGTTAAGATAGACTACAAGGAGGTCAAAGGTAGTTCCATGCCAAATTTGCCTTGGGAAGAAATCTTTGAATCCAAGTTTCTCTAAAGTGTCCACATAACAAACTGTTTAAGA
>NZ_MQVK01000078.1:0-503 GCF_002002385.1 Vibrio sp. SALL6 | reverse complement strand
TAACGCTGCGTTAAGGGGTGAATGCCGCCTAAACCAACTTTCCGCAGACCACTTTCACCACCAAAATTAACCGCATACCCAAAATGCCACGCGGCATGAATCCCTCTTGAACGCCTTGTTATACGTGAACTTTGTAGGTTAAGTCTGCCACTTCGTCACCTGTAATGCCTCTGAAACCCCAACAATGAGCAGGTTGCTCTTTGATTGTAATTTCAATATCAACGGGAGTTATGCCTAACCTCAATCCAATGTTATTACACAGTGCTTTGATTAGAGCCTTCTTGGTTTCAACTTTGCGACCTTCCATCATGTTTACTTCGATCACCGTGTAAGCATCGGAACGGCCACTAGGATAGTAAAAATCACTTTTATCGAGCGGGATAAATCTGTGAGCACGCTTATCTTCAGGCAAACCTAAAACTTGAGTCATCGATTTTTGGATCACATCTGATAAATCAGCTTTGATGGGATTCAAATGCTCTTTAATTCCATATATGACGACC
>NZ_MQVK01000077.1:0-371 GCF_002002385.1 Vibrio sp. SALL6 | reverse complement strand
GGCGTTAACTGGCGCAGAAAATACGAAAGCACATTGATACGGTTTCTAGGTCCAGAGGTCTAGCGTGTTCGGTTGGTTTCCTTAATTTAGCTAATGCGACTAATTTAAATTTGGTACTTAAGTTTACTGATGTGAAAGGCGGCACAAAGCCTTCTAATAATATAAGGCATTCGCGATTAGTTCGGCGAACTTACATCGCCGAAGTATGGTGTTGTGAGACACATTTCAAACTAAAGATAAACTGTAATCTTTTGGTTAAACACATATTTGAGTTAGCTTTACTAATCATTAATTAGTGAAACCAGCTTTGGCTACAGTGGCTGTAAGCTCGGCGAAAACTGAAGGGCGCTCAGTTAACAAACTGTTCAAGA
>NZ_MQVK01000076.1:0-771 GCF_002002385.1 Vibrio sp. SALL6 | reverse complement strand
CGATTACGCTAGTAGTTCTTTTGCTGTGTTCACTACGTTTTCTACAGTGAAACCAAACATTTCGAACAACTGGTCAGCAGGTGCAGATTCACCGAATGTTGTCATACCGATGATGCGACCGTCGAAACCAACGTACTTGTACCAGAAGTCTGCGATGCCCGCTTCAATAGCGATACGTGCTGTTACGTCTGATGGTAGAACTGCTTCACGGTAAGCTGCGTCTTGTTTGTCGAATGCATCTGTTGATGGCATTGAAACAACGCGTACTTTCTTACCTTCTGCTGTTAGTTGCTCAGCGGCTTTCACTGCTAGCTCAACTTCAGAACCTGTTGCGATTAGGATTAGCTCAGGTTTGCCATCGCTGTCTTTCAGGATGTAGCCACCTTTCGCGATGTCTGCAACTTGCTCAGCGCTACGTGGTTGTTGCGCTAGGTTTTGACGAGAGAAGATAAGTGCTGTTGGTGCATCTTTACGTTCAATCGCTAGTTTCCATGCTACAGCAGACTCAACTTGGTCACATGGACGCCATGTGTTCATGTTTGGAGTCAAACGTAGAGACGCCATTTGCTCAACTGGTTGGTGAGTTGGGCCATCTTCGCCAAGACCGATAGAATCGTGTGTGTACACTTGGATGTTCTGAATTTTCATCAAAGCAGCCATACGCATTGCGTTACGAGCGTATTCCATGAACATTAGGAATGTTGCGCCGTAAGGAACGAAACCGCCGTGTAGTGCGATACCGTTCATAATAGCAGTCATACCAAATTCACG
>NZ_MQVK01000075.1:0-283 GCF_002002385.1 Vibrio sp. SALL6 | reverse complement strand
TGATACGGTAGTCGCAACCTTAACGGTTCGCGATACTGACACTTCTGAAGATCAATTAACCGTTTCTTTAGAAAACAACTCAAACGGTTACTTTGTGTTAGTTGGCGATGAAGTCAAGCTGACTCAAGCGGGCGTCGATGCAGTTAACAACGATGAGCTCAACCTTAAAGACCTAACTATCAGCGCGTCAGTGTCGGATGGTGTAAATCCAACAGCTAACGACAGTGACAGTTTGATTGTGAATCGTGTTAACGATGCACCGACTGTTGAAAATGCCATTGCA
>NZ_MQVK01000074.1:0-1063 GCF_002002385.1 Vibrio sp. SALL6 | reverse complement strand
TAACGCCCGCTTAAGTGGTGAGCAACGCTACCACAACACTTAATAATTACACCGTAAACACAAATGCTAATTCAGACCAAAACCGCCGAGCGTTGCGAATCCGTCTTAAAGCGTTTGTTAGCCGTAATGTGCCTCTCTATGACAATTTGGACATAGTGCTTTTACATTTTCAACGGTATCACTACCACCATCCTTTAATGGTATTACATGATGAACCTCTAAGTAAGGGAGTCCTGTCGATGACGAAATAAATGGAGCGTCGTGTTTACATTGTTCACAAACTCCTTTTGCTCTATTCAGTGCAAAAGCGACTATAGCAGGGTCTCGAGCATATTGATAAGCAGTCACCTCCCTGAGGCTTGGTGCTTGATTTCCTTTTGGTTTTTTCTTTTTCCTTAGTTTATTTAGAACTTCATTTTGGAACGCCGAAGTATCTAAGAATGCTTCATCATCAGAAGATAGCTTGCCCGTAACAAATGAGCTGATGGTACTCAATTTTTGCACTTCATGATTGTGCAGATTAGATAAATCTGGATGACTTAAAACCCTTTCCAACGCTCCTATATTAATCTCTTTTACAGGACCTCGAATCCATTGAATTTCATCATGCAAAATTGTTTCACGAGCATTGCTCAATGACTTGGAAAACAACAAGGACATCGTATCTGCGCAAGAATAATGACAAAGTAAATCTGGTGCATTTTTATCAGACGATAGATTCAGCCGGTTGACTTCACCTGAGTAAACACAGCCCACCTGAATCCCTACAATTCTATCTTGAGCCTCTTTTGCTGTTTTAGCAGTAATAGTGATTAAACAAAAAGGATTACCATCTCTTAAAGAAGCAGAGTGCCTCGGAGGCAGATAACCCCTAACAGTTCCACGTTCAGAAAGAAAGTTCACTGCCTCATGGAATCCATTCATTGGTGATTCTGAGTGAATTTTATTGTATTCACTTTTGGTCGGATACTTTGAGTATTGACCATGCTCTCTTGTATCAGGGTTTAATCGTACAACATAGATCTTCATCGTTTCTCCAATTACGGCTAACGCCCTGTTAAGG
>NZ_MQVK01000073.1:0-1720 GCF_002002385.1 Vibrio sp. SALL6 | reverse complement strand
GTAAAAATGCCACGCGTTGCGAATCACTCTTAAACAGTTTGTTATACGCAAACCAGAAGAGGCAATACCGTTTAGTCGTGTTCTTATGCTGTGTATTTATTTAAAAAATCATAGTTCAACGTGGGCAGCGGTCGGGTATAGAACGCCTCTGCTACATAGTCAGTCTCAAAACCAATGCGGTAACCATGCCTTGCAAAGGCGACTTTAGCCAGGGTGGTCAGTTGCATGGAAAAATAGCCGTGTTCTGAATCATCCAGACGTGGCTGGCTCCAGTATTCATGGTGATTTTGAACTGCCGAGAACATTGCCTTTTGGTAGGTTTTTTCATCAGCTCCACCAAATACTTTCATTATCACATCGATCATTGGTAAATGAAGGTAGGTGACAGCATCAGGCTCACCGTGATTCACCGGTTCAGAAGCACTAAGGTTGACGTACTCCTGAATCAAATCCATCGGATCGCCATCACTCAAGCCGAAAACGCCCCCGATCAACCTTAGTAAAATTTCACCAGATTGACGTCGCCATTTAATTTGCGGATGCTCCACGGTTTTGACGAAGCGTCTTGCATTGTCAAAATCTTCACACAACAAGGAGAACCATGTTAAACCATAGAGATCACCACCTTGAATCCTCCGATAATCCCTGTCTGTGTGAAAACCAAATGACACCTCTTTATTTGGTAACGAAATGGTAATCTTTTCGCCATCCTCCAGTAAGGCATATTCAATACTTTTTGATTCAAAATATTGCCAAGCGACAAGAGAGTGCAATGCACTGTCAATGTCCGCAAGTTTTAAATATAGTGATCTAGTGTAAATCGCAAACCCCAAATCTCCTGGATTGACATAATTCCACCCCTCACTTTCTGCCAACTCAGTTGTAATGATATCTGTTAAAGCTGCAATATTTCCTGGTTGCTCTTTGTATACTTTTCGGGCGCCATCGTAGTTGATTGGCGGGTATTGTTGTGTCGTCATTTATTACTCAATTTATATTTTATCTAGCACGAGGAGTACTCTGGCGTATAACGCCTTGTTAAGGGGTGAGGCACGCAACACCGATGCTACTGCATACCGCCTTAACCACTAAAACCAACGCATAGTAAAAATGCCACGCGTGCTGAATCCCTCTTGAACAATTTGTTAGCCCGATACCCGACTAGTACATATACCCTAACCAGTCTATATGACCAACTGCCCAAGTTTTACCGCTAATCGGTTTAACATACAAATCATCGACTTGATCAACTGCAACGCCGTAATTCTTATGTTCATGTATTCGCAACCAAGAGCTTAAAGAACTAAGACGAAGATAACCATTAGCCGTATAAAAAGCATCTAAATCGGAGATTAAAATAATAAAGTCGACGTCTTTGCTTGAGGCATACTCGCTGAGTTGGGACAACATAGCAGTGCCAATACCATTTCTTTGAGATGATTGTTCAACACAGAAGTCACTAACGCCCAATACTTTATAAATTTCATCGCAGACGCTGACAACTCTGTAGTCCAGTCCCATGTAACCAACCAGTTGATCATCTCTGTACTTTAAAGCTCTCATATGCGGGAGTTGTTTATAGTAAGAACGAGTTACTTGATGTTCAGGAAACGACTTATTTCTGAGGACTTCAATTGAGTTATGCTGCTGTTTAGATAACTCTATTTCTGGGTAAATATCCATATTTGACCTTTGAGGGCTAACGCCCGCTTAAGTGGTG
>NZ_MQVK01000072.1:0-2399 GCF_002002385.1 Vibrio sp. SALL6 | reverse complement strand
TCTTGAACAGTTTGTTATATTTTTCTATTCCGAAAATTTAATTTCAGTTGTCACATATACTGGTATATTCAGTGAGTTAGACTCGGATGGTACGTATTCAACTTTACTTAACGCTTTTAAGGCAATTAGATCCCATTCACCCTTAGGAGACGACTCAACAATTGTAGGATTAAATACCTCGCCATTCGAGTCTATTAAATAGTTAATTAAGACATAACCACCTGTTTTTGGCACCTTTATATTAGACTTCAAACTAAATCTAAAATCCTCTGACGACTGAACCCAATAATCACCTAAGTCATGTTGCTCAACTTTTATTGGAGATTGTGTCAGATACACTTCCTGTTTTGATGCACAACCACATAAAATTAAAAAACTTAGTGACAATATACTCAGTTTTTTCATATACACTCCTTGTAAAATATAACGCCCTGTTAAGGTGTGAGCAACGCAATACCGAAGCCGCCGCATACCACCTTAAACACTAAAACCAACGCATAGTAAAAATGCCACGCGTTGCGAATCACTCTTAAACAGTTTGTTATACGCAAACTAGAAGAGGTAATACCGTTTAGTCGTGTTCTTGTGCTGTGTATTTATTTAAAAAATCATAGCTCAACGTGGGTAGCGGTTGGTTACAGAACGCCTCTGGTACGTAGTCAGTCTCAAAACCAATGCAGTAACCATGCCTTGCAAAGGCGACTTTGGCCAGGGTGGTCAGTTGCATGGAGAAATAGCCGTGTCTTGAATCATTCAAACGTGGCTGGCTCCAATATTCATGGTGATTTTGAACTGCCGAGTACATTGCCTTTTGGTAGGTTTTTTCATCAGCGCCACCAAATACTTTCATTATGACATCGATCATTGGTAAATGAAGGTAGGTGACAGCATCAGGTTCACCGTGATTCACCGGCTCGGAAGCACTAAAGTTGACGTACTCCTGAATCAAATCCGTAGGCTCGCCATCAGTCAAGCCAAAAACGCACCCGAGCATCTTGAGTAAAATCTTATCAGACTCACTTTGCCACTCAATTTGCGGGTGATCCACGATTTCAACGAAGCGTCTTGCGCTATCAAAATCTTCGCACAACAAGGAGCGCCATGTTGATACCGTTAGATCGTTACCTTCAATCCCACGGTAATCCTTGCCAGTGTGAAAGCTAAATGACACCTCTTTGTTTGGTAACGAAATCGTAATCTTTTCGCCTCCCTCCAGTAAGGCATATTCAATACTTTTTGAGTCAAAATATTGCCAAGCGACAAGAGAGTGCAATGCACTGTCAATGTCAGCTAAATTCAGATATAACGATTTGGTGTAGATTTCAAACCCCAAATCTCCTGGGTTGACATAACTCCACTCTTCACTTTGCGCCAACCTGCGTGTGATGATATCTGTCAAAGCCGCAATGTTTGCTGACTCATCTTTGAATACTTTCCGAGAGCCATCGTAGTTGATTGGCGAGTATTGTTGTATCGTCATTTATTACTCAATTTATATTTTATCTAGCACGAGGAGAACTCTGGCGTATAACGCTCTGTTAAGGGGTGAACAACGCCTCCACCCAAACCTAAGGCATTGTGCTATAAACACTAAATTTGAAGTAGAAACAAAAATGCCAAGCGTTGTGAATCCCTCTTAAATTGTTTGTTATAGCGCATTTCTTGCGTTTGTCAGACGTTCATCAGTACTATAATTACTTACTAGATAATAACGAATATCCCACTTAGCTAATTTTTTATTTATTTTACCGAGCGAAGTCGCAACTTGAATTTGCATAAACGATAGATATAGAAAGATGGAAAGTCTCGAACCAAGCAAAAACTCTCCACTATCAAAGAATACGTCCATCATATCGTCTAATGGTATGTATGCGGTAATTGATTCACCTGTAGCTAGAGCTTTAGATCGTTCACGATCATATGTAACAACCTTGTCGCTAGCATAAACTGAAAGAGGTTGATTACCTGTTAAATCATCTAATAAACGGAAAAGTTTTAGCAGACGTGGGACAGGAAGACGAGGTTCATTATCCCACATGATGATTGGAAATCTTACCGAGTTCACTACTATTGATTTCTCGCCTCGATTTGTAACAGTAATTACAGCTTGATACTTACCATTAATCATCCTCAAACCCGACTTTGTAGAGAAAGATATACGCTTAGACCTAAGCAATAGTATGAATGTACATAGCGAGCAAAATGTAGTGATACAAATGAATCCAAATTTTACCAACTCTAATTTTTCCATATAGCCTCCACTGCGCTATAACGCCTTGTTAAGGGGTGAAGCACGCAACACCGATGCTACCGCATACCACCTTAATCACTTAAACCAACGCATAGTAAAAATGCCACGTGTGCTGAATCCCTCTTGAACAATTTGTTAGCTGACAATT
>NZ_MQVK01000071.1:0-952 GCF_002002385.1 Vibrio sp. SALL6 | reverse complement strand
GTGGCTGTTCGCAACGCGAACGACGGTATCTCTATTGCACAAACTGCTGAAGGTGCAATGAACGAGACCACCAACATCCTACAACGTATGCGTGACCTGTCTCTACAATCAGCAAACGGCTCAAACTCGAAAGCAGAGCGCGTTGCGATTCAAGAAGAAGTGACAGCACTAAACGACGAACTAAACCGTATCGCAGAAACCACATCTTTTGGTGGTAACAAGCTACTAAACGGCACACATGGTGCGAAATCGTTCCAAATCGGTGCTGATAACGGTGAAGCAGTAATGCTTGAGCTTAAAGACATGCGCTCAGACAACAAAATGATGGGTGGTGTGAGCTACCAAGCTGAAAGCGGTAAAGGCAAAGACTGGAACGTTGCACAAGGCAAAAACGACCTAAAAATCAGCCTAACTGACAGCTTTGGTCAAGAGCAAGAAATCAACATCAACGCGAAAGCGGGCGATGACATCGAAGAGCTAGCAACGTACATCAACGGTCAAACAGACCTAGTGAAAGCGTCAGTAGACCAAGATGGCAAACTGCAAATCTTTGCTGGTAACAACAAAGTAGAAGGCGAAGTGTCATTCTCTGGCGGTCTGTCTGGTGAACTAGGCTTAGGCGACGATAAGAAAAACGTTACGGTTGATACTATCGATGTAACTTCAGTTGGCGGCGCACAAGAATCAGTAGCAATCATTGATGCGGCACTGAAATACGTAGACAGCCACCGTGCAGAGCTGGGTGCATTCCAGAACCGTTTCAACCATGCAATCAGCAACTTGGACAACATTAACGAGAACGTGAACGCGTCGAAGAGCCGTATCAAAGATACCGACTTCGCGAAAGAAACGACGGCAATGACCAAGTCACAAATTCTATCGCAAGCGTCAAGCTCAATCCTTGCGCAAGCGAAACAAGCGCCAAACTCAGCGCTAAGTCTTCTAGGTTAAT
>NZ_MQVK01000070.1:0-2898 GCF_002002385.1 Vibrio sp. SALL6 | reverse complement strand
CACACCTTAGCAAGGCGTTATAACCTTAGAGGGAAAAATGGAACTTAGAGCATTTGAAAAAGAAGACCATGACCTGCTTATCGGGTGGATCGACTCGGATAAATTGAATTATCAATGGGGTGGTCCAAACTTTGAGTTTCCATTGGATTCAGTGCAAATTTCTAAACATTGTTCTCAAGCGCAAGTGTTTCCCTTTATCTTCGTTGTTGCAGGTCAGAGTGCTGGCTATGTTGAACTATTCAAAGTTTCAGCGTCACATTTTAGAATTTGCCGGGTATTTGTTTCGGACGGCTTTCGTGGAAAGGGCATTTCAAAGCTCATGCTTGGTCAGTTAGTCGAGCTAGCAAAAGAAAAATACTGCGCTAGCTTACTGTCATTGGCCGTATTTGAACGAAACATAGTTGCGAGAAATTGTTATGAGTCTCTTGGTTTTACCGTGACATCGCGTGAAAATGGCTCTCGTTCTTTCGACGGTGAGGTTTGGGGTCTTTTACGCATGGAAAAACGGTTATAACAAAGCGTTTAAGACGGATTCACAACGCTTGGCATTTTTGGTTTAATTTGGCTTAAGTGTTTACGGCACAATGGTTTAGGTCGAGTGGTCGCGTTGTTCACCCCTTAACGCGGCGTTATGTGGTCAGAGAGGCTAAGGGTTAGTAATAAATATGATCCAAGTTGAGAGATGGCAGAAAATAGAAGCAGAGTTAATGGCGGCTTATGCGCTGCTTCCAGAGACAACCATTGAATCCGATAATGGTTATAGAAAAATTGAGTTTTTTGATTACATTGCCGCAAATGAGCTTTTGTTAGCAATGGAAGAGTTGGATGGTGTTATAGAAGATAACCCGATCCCATCAAAGCAGTTTTGGAATCATCTAATTCAAGCTGCAAACATGATGGGTCATAGTCATGCTGATAGATATAAATCAATTCGAAGTGTAGCCACATAACAAAGCGTTTAAGACGGATTCACAACGCTTGGCGGTTTTGGTTCAAGTCAGCTTAAGTGATTAAGGTACAATGGTTTAGGTTTGGTGGTTAGCGTTGTTCACCACTTAACGCGGCGTTATATGCAAAATGTGAAAGTGTCAATTTTATCAGCGAGATGTGCACCTCAATGATTTTATGCCGATTTGTCTAAATACCGTGTTGGATTTAAAAATGTTTCCGATAAAGGAGGCGTTATGAAATCTACACACCTAGATGCTGAGCAGCGTTACTCGCAAGTTCGAATGAATACGATAAAAGCTGCTCAGGTTAAACTCAATAAAACTAGTGAATATAAAGATATAGAGCTGAAGTGCATTGATGGAAAGGCATTAAAGTTAGCTAGATGGTGGTCTAACTCTACAAAGCGTAAAGTCGACTGGGATTGGATTGAGGGTTACGCAGCGTTTAAGTTTAGATACCCAAAACGATTTGAACTCGCAATTTGGTTAAAAGGTGAACTTCTTAGCTTATCATTAGGCCGACCTACATATTATGGTAGCTCAATGAGGTTAGATTTTATTGAGGCAAATCCAGATATATCTGGAACAAGGGTATTTCCCGCTACACTTTTTACTATGATTACATATGCTGAGTTACTGGGAGCAACAGAAGTGCGGGTAATGAAACCAATAAATGATGATGTTAAGAAGTACTATAAATCTTTTGGTTTAACATATGTTGTTAAAGGCGATTACTTATACATGAGGTTGTGAGCATGAATGAAGATAGAAATAGTGTAATACAACTAAAGAAACGCTCGCATAAACAAAAAGCTAGCGAACGATTTCTTGAGAGCATTGGTGATCAAAGAGAACCAGAGGCATTAGCTTCAGGCGGTAAAATGGATGATGTTAGTTCTGAATGTGAGAGCAAAGATGACCAAGAAACAGAGTGATCAGACCAAAAAATCAAACGAAAGAAAAATGAAGGACGTTGATCCAAATAAAATGACTTCCCAACTAGCAATAGCACTCTATCGAGCCTCAAAACGAAGCAAACTGCCAGTCTGAAGATTAGCATATAACAAACTGTTTAAGAGTGATTCGCAACGCGTGGCATTTTTTGCTATGCGTTGCGTTTAGTGTTTGAGGTGGTATGCGGCAACTTCGGCATGGCGTTGCTCACACCTTAACAGAGCGTTAGCCTACAGAAGTAAGTATGGAACACAGAGTTAAGAAAGTTAGAGCTTACTCTACCGCAATGATTAGTCGACTTATTATTGCAGATCGAAAATTAGCTTTGCTTAATCCCCTATTAAACGATTCTGATTTGATTCATAAGTGGGATCATTCTTATGGTAGTCATGGGCTTGAGTTAATGCGTATAACAATGTATCTAGATATTGTTCGTGAGTTAGCTGCTATTTCATTTGACCGAGGTAATACGTCTCCATCAATTTTCAATATTCTTGAACTTATTTCCTCTAAGCCTCTTTTAGAAGCTTTAAAAAGGGACTACTGTAAACCGACAACGATTACTTGGGTAAACGACGTTGACCCCGAATCAAGAGTATTCTGGGAAGAGCGTCATAAAGAAAGGGATTTGGGAGACAAGTCTCAAAGGTTTGATGAGCATTATCACAAGGCAAAAAAATTATTTAGCGAACTAAAAGGCAAGGACCTTCATCATAAAATGAGGAACGTACGCAATAAATTGGTTGCTCATTACGAAATGAGGCAAGACGGTACAGAACCCCGTTTAGCTGACCCTAAAGACTTTAATTTGAAGTGGGGAGATGTCGAAAGTTATTTCGAGGAGTTGAAGCCGATTATTGTCGAATTGGTGTTGTTAATTTCTAATGAAGCATATGCTTTAGATTTATTCCGAGAGGATCACGAAAGGATTTCTCGAGACTTTTGGAAACTGTAGGCTAACAAACTGTTTAAGAGTGATTCGCAACGCGTGGCA
>NZ_MQVK01000007.1:0-54372 GCF_002002385.1 Vibrio sp. SALL6 | reverse complement strand
TGCAAAAAAACTTTCAACCGTTCATTAATCCATCAAAACGCCGAAATTTGCATATTTCTTCGTCACATTTGAGACATATCACAGCAATTGGTTGGAAAAACACCAACCATATACGTAAGATTCATGTGTCTATTCTGTTAAATAGACAATCGATCTCTTTATTATCTATATGTAGTAATCAAAATGACGTCTAAAAAAAATCTGATCCTATCTGCCGGGCTGGCCGTCATTGGGGGAGTGCTATTCTCTCAATTCGCTATTCCACCAGCTTTGAGCTTTCTTATCGGTGTTGCCGCTACTGCTTTTCTATTTTCATTTTCTAGCCAAACACCATCTATTCAACCAACGGAATCTGATCCTTCAACTAAAACGCTGTATGTCGGTAACCTTCCTTATAAAGCAAATGAGAGTCACGTTCGTGATTTATTTGCAGAGTATGGGCAGGTATTCGCTGTGCGCTTAATGAAAGATAAACGCACAGGTAAAAGAAGAGGGTTTGGTTTTGTCGTTATGGCCGCTGCTGACGCAGAACCGGCTATCGCGAAGTTAAATGAAAGGGAATATATGGAGCGAACACTTAAAGTTCGTATTGCTAACGATCCGAAACATCCAGATGGCGATAAATCTGAACTGGATTAAATCCTAATTTCGCCAAACAAATGTTCAGTGCATCTTCTTGCCAAGGAGGTGCGCTGGCAAAGATTCGTTTTATCCCTTCTTCTTTCTCTTCAAGCTCGCCACAAGATAGTAATGCTTTAACCCGGCGCGCTATCGCCTCCCCAGAATCAATCAAAACGACGTTGCTACCCAGCACTTGCTGAATTTCGTTTTTGATTAGTGGGAAGTGTGTACAACCAAGTACAGCGACGTCTACTTTATTGCATAGCGGCGATAAGATACTTTTCAGTTCATCCAAAGGAACACTTTCACCACGTAGCTTTTCTTCTGCCATATCAACCAAACGCGTCGAACCTAGCAATTCAACTGGCTTACCTTGTGCAAAATCGCGGATCAGTTCATGAGTGTATTGACGAGTGACGGTCGCAGGCGTTGCGATTAACCCTACTCCCTGAGTCGCTAGTAGGGAGGCCGGTTTGATGGCAGGCACGACGCCAACAACTGGCACTGATAAGTTGCCACGCAATGACGGCAGCACGATTGTACTGGCAGTATTGCACGCAATGACGACGATATCGATGTGATGCTCTGCCACCAATGCGGAAACCAGCTGATTGACGCGCGAGATAAGCACATTCTGATCAAGTTCGCCGTAAGGATAAGCTTCGTTATCGAACAGATAGAAGTAGTCTAAGTGTGGAAGGAGTTGGTGAATTTCTTGGAAAACTGACAGTCCGCCGACACCGGAATCAAACACTAGAACTTTTTTCTTACTTGATGCTCGCACGAGTCTTACCTGATGAATAGAGACTCGGCGATCATACTGGTTAGATTTGTTTTGGCAATGCTTTGGCGCGGTATCTTTGATGGCTAAATCGCTCCCCTATTTCTACTTCAAGCTTAGTCAGTTCTATATGTCCTTGAAATGATGGGGTTGATGTCACCAATGTGTGGAACTCACCATTTTCTCCACATGGATCAATATGACGTGGTAATGACTCGATTAATACTTGGTCATACCAACGACCACACCATTCTGGAGAGAGAACACTTCCGTCTATGGTGATCAACATAGCTTGAATACCACGCTCTATGATTTCCATCGCTAGTTTTTCGCTGCTCTCCCCTAATAGAGGAAAGACGCACTCCCAACCTGCAGGTTCAATGTAACTGCGTCGGTAATCGGCAATGCCATTGCAAAACATATCGCCAAATGCGACAGCTTCTACGTTTAGACCACTACTTTGTAATGCATTAACGATGGTCGATTGATAAATGTCGTTACTTGGAAAGACTTCAGGTAGCTCGATAGTAATGAGCGGAAGCGCAAGTAAGTCTGCTTGCATTTGTACAACCTCAAGCGGAGTTGCTTGAAAAGGGACTTCTTTTCCTACGTAAGTCGTGTACAAACCGACAACTTGATAATTTGGATTCTCGTTAAGGCGCTCAAGCGTTAATGTCGAATCTTTACCGCTGGACCAACTGATCACCACTCGCTTGGGTTTCTTCATTCGATTTTCCACCACAAAATATTAAAAACCGCCCGAAGGCGGTTTGTGCTCATTCACGATTAGAATTCGTAGCCAACGTTGAGATAGTACGCTCGCTCTGCAGCAGGGTAACCTTTTGCCATCTCATACTCTTCATCAAGTAGATTATCGATACGAGCGCTAATAGAGGTCGACTCATTCGGATAGTAAGTCACCGCCGTATCAACCAACGAGTAAGAAGAAAGCGTAATATCTTGTGAAGGCCAAGTGCTGTAATCCACATCTGGACGCTTACCGACGTACTGATAGCTAACCGACCAATCCACTTTATCGAAGCTCACTAAAGCATTCCACTTATACATTTCTTTAGCGCGGCGCTGCAACTGATGCCCTTTATCGTCTTCAGCATCTTTGTAATCTGCACTCAACTGGTGCTGCACAATCCCTGTATCAAACTCAGCAACAAGCTCCACACCTTGGATATGTGTTTCACCATCGACATTCAAATATTTGTATGTGGTTGGATGGTAATCGATAAGATTCGTGATTTTATAGTCATAACCCGTTACGGACCAAAAAACGCCTTGGACATCACCGCTGAATGCTAACTCCCAAGCATCTGACTCTTCCGGCTTCAGATCTTTCTCACCGTATGTTGGGTCATACTGTTGATATAGGTTTGGAGCCTTAAACGCAGTACCAAAAGAGGCTTTAACCCCAAACTCTGGTACAAACTGGTAACCAGCCGCTAAACTGTAAGTGAACTCACTACCGTATTCTTCGTTATCATCAAGGCGAGCACTGCCCTCGAGCATTGCTTTATCAATACTGGTGGTTGCCATACCAAACAGAGCGCCATTGGTACGATCAAACGTTTTATTCGCACTCTTGTCTTTATAAGACTCGTTGCGCCAATCAATACCACCAGCCAACGTCGTATTGTTGTTTAGCAAGTAACTGTTGGTCCACTGGACATTTTGCTGCTCAAGTTCATCTTCAGTACCTGAGTGTTTGCCTTTTGCTTGCTCATAGTTCCAAGACTTCTGTTTCTGTGCTGTTACTTGTAGTTCTGACATCACATTATCAGACTGATACTTACCGCCCAGAGTGACAGAAAGATCGTCTTTTTCTGCTTCGTAGTAACCGCGACTGCCGTAGCTGCTGTCATATTGATAAACATTTTCGTAAGCACGTAGGTTACCAAATGCAGACCACTGGTCATTGAAGTTATGCACGTAACCTAGCAGACCATTCTTTGTATCAAAGCCATGGCGATCGCCGTCATTAACTCCCGGTACAGGACGAACGTTATAACCATCATCACTTTCACTACCAAGCGCGATATTTAGCTGGCCGCTCTCTGTGACTTTAATACCAGATGCCGCACTCAATTCTTGATAATCTAAACTACCTAAACCCGCACTTAACTTCGTTCCTTCTTCGTCAGCACGCGCAATGGTGATGATATTGATCACGCCCCCAATCGCTTCTGAGCCATAAAGTGACGCACGCGCACCACGCACGTACTCAATACGTTGAACGTAAGTAAGTGGGATTTGGTTAAAGTCCACAGCGCCCTTCGCTGCTCGTGCAAAACGTACGCCATCAACCAGTACTAAAACTTGGTCGGAACTGGTTCCACGAACAAATAAAGACGCTAACTGACCACGACCACCATTTTGTGAAACTTGAATTCCGGTAAGGCGACGCAATACATCTGGTAGGGTTTTCGCTTGAATGCGATCGATGTCTTGTCGAGTAACTACTTCGACATCTGCCAACGTACGGCTTTCGGCTTGCTCAAAACGGTTTGCAGTAACAACGATGGTTTCGTCAGTGGAGGTTTCTTGGGCCTGTAGATAAGAGACAGGTGAAAGCAGCGATGCCAAAGTGATCGCCAGTGCGGATTTTCTCATTGTATTGTCCTAAATCGCGTAATTCCTTCCGAGCCCTGTCATCATGACAGTCCAGTGCTGTGGCTCAGTTGTTGGCAGGTATTCGGACTCAAGAGCACGGGTGTACCGCCTACTTGCTCGACTTCCCACATAAACTAATGCAGTGTCTGATGAGCGTTCGTTCTCTTTTACCGCTGCGCGTCAGTTCTGGATTCACACCAGATTCCCATTTCAGCCATCTAGATTGCTAGATAGCACCAACTTGAGGCAAATATTATTCAGCTATTGATTATTTGTCCAGCCAATATTGCCCTTAGAAGTTGTAACGTTTTGATTGATTTTGCTTTCTACTCTGCCTGTACGCACTATCTTTAAATCAATTCCAGTACAAAACTGGACATCCTATTGAGATTGAATAAAATCTGCGCTCTTAAATTGAATGCACCATAAAAGGTAAGATCATGGCTACTCTTGATGTAAATCCACAACGCTACCAAGAACAACTGGCTGAAAAAGTCGAACGTCTCACTGATATGTTCGCGCCATACAACGTGCCAGAACTGGAAGTGTTTGAATCACCAGAGCAGCATTACCGTATGCGTGCTGAGTTCCGTGTTTGGCATGAAGGTGAAGACCTGTACTACATCATGTTCAACCAAGAGACTCGTGAGAAATACCGCGTAGACCAATTCCCAGCAGCCAGCCGTCTGATCAACGATTTGATGCCGCTATTGGTTGAAGCGATGAAAGACAACGAATCCCTACGCCGTAAACTATTCCAAGTCGATTTCCTATCGACGCTAAGCGGTGAGATTCTGGTTTCACTGCTTTACCATCGCCAACTTGATGAAGAGTGGATTGAAAACGCGAAAGCCCTTAAACAGCGTTTAAATGATGAAGGCTTTAACCTAAACATCATTGGTCGCGCACGTAAGATGAAAATCATCCTAGACCGTGACTACGTGATCGAAAAACTGGACGTAAATGGCCAAAGCTACATCTACCAGCAAGTCGAAAACAGCTTCACCCAACCGAATGGCAAAGTAGCAGAGAAGATGTTGGAATGGGCGGTTGACTGTACTCAAGAGAGCACTGGCGACCTACTAGAGCTTTACTGTGGTAACGGCAACTTCTCGTTAGCATTAGCGCAAAACTTCGACCGTGTACTTGCTACTGAGCTTGCTAAGCCTTCGGTAGAATCAGCACAATACAACATTGCAGCGAACAAGATCGACAACGTACAAATCATCCGTATGTCGGCAGAAGAATTTACAGAAGCAATGGAAGGTAAGCGCGAATTCCGTCGTTTAAAAGACAATGGTGTCGATCTGAAGAGCTACAACTGCAACACGATTTTTGTCGATCCACCACGTGCAGGTATGGATGTGGATACGTGCAAAATGGTGCAAGGTTACGAGCGCATCATGTACATATCTTGCAATCCAGAGACCCTAAAAGAAAACTTGGACATTCTAAGCGAAACTCACAATGTGACGCGCTTTGCTCTGTTCGACCAATTCCCTTACACCCACCACATGGAAGCCGGCGTTTTACTAGAACGTAAAGCGTAAGCCACCAGCGAAAGACATAAAAAAAGCGAGCTCAATAGCTCGCTTTTTTGTTGGAATTTTTTCAATTATTCAGCAGAAGTTTTCTTTTCCATGAAACCCAGCTTTTTACCAATCCATGCCAATAGGATCATCGACACCATGATTGCGAAGAAGTTTGAGCCTGCTTCTGGGTATTGCGCTTTGATAAATGCAGAGTGACCAAAGGCACCAACAAAGAAACACGCTAAGCCCACTAACGGAATATCTTCCGATACCGGGTTGTTTAAGTACTCTTGGTAAAGAGCTTGTACAGCCAGTACGAGTGCAATCAGTGGGAAGATTGAGAAAGACACTTCACTCATGGTCAACCATGACAATAAAGCATCACCACACATACCTGCAACCAGTGCCAAAATCAGCGTTTTCTTTTCAGATTTATTTCCATTCGACATTATTCTATCCCGCCTTTTAATCGGTTACGTTCACGTTCTTTGCGATACCAATAGGCCCCTTTGGCTATCATTCGCAATTGCATGATCAATCGCTCGGCGAGTTCATCGCGCTCACGTCGATCTAAATCTAAAGCTTCAGCACCCGAACTAAAGACCAAAGTCACCGACGCCTCTGCTTGAGTATACGCCTCTTCTCTGGTCATACCGGTGCTCATTAAATACTCGGTTAATTCTGCCGCAAAATGCTGGATTTCTCGAGCGACGGCAGTACGAAATTCAGAAGAAGTGCCAGAGCGCTCACGCAATAATAAGCGGAATACGTTAGGGCTACTTTCAATGAATTCCATAAAGGTTTCAACCGAAGTTCGAATCACACTGCCTTCTTTGACAATACGTTGACGTGCCTGACGCATCAGTTGACGTAATAGTAAACCGCCTTCATCAACCATTGTTAAGCCTAGCTCATCCATGTCTTTGAAGTGACGATAAAAAGAAGTGGGTGCAATTCCTGCCTCTCGGGCAACTTCTCGCAAGCTGAGACTGGAAAAGCTGCGATCCGCACTTAATTGACTAAATGCCGCATCGATCAGTGATCGACGTGTCTTCTCTTTTTGTTGCGCGCGGATTCCCATCGATTTCATTCTTAACTTGCTCTTTTCTGTAGGGTACAAGAGCTTCAATATAACGCAATTCACCCCTACGGAGAAAGATATGTTGCCTCACCCGAGGCAAGCGGCGAGAACGTTACTATTGGCATGCATCTAATTGCAATGTTCTCGAGTCAATTTATAGACATACAACATACCAATTCATCCTTTTGTTCGATTCTGCGTGATCACTTCCACTCTCTCGCAGCCATTACGTGTACGTATAGAGCAAATGAGTTAAAATCGCGCTAAAGCAATGTTAAGCAAATATAACAAGGAAGGCATCATGGCGCATGTTAATCACTATGACGTGATCGTAATTGGTAGTGGCCCTGGCGGAGAAGGGGCTGCAATGGGGTTAACCAAAGCGGGACTGAATGTTGCCATCGTCGAGAAAGAAAGCAGTGTGGGCGGCGGCTGTACGCACTGGGGAACCATTCCATCGAAAGCGCTGCGCCATGCAGTAAGCCGTATCATCGAATTCAATAGCAACCCGCTATTTTGCAGAAACAACACCAGCCTTCATGCAACATTTTCTGACATTTTAGGCCATGCGAAAACGGTCATCGATAAACAGACTCGCCTTCGTCAGGGGTTTTACGACCGCAATGACTGCACGCTGCTGTTCGGTACTGCACGTTTTATTGATACGCACTCTATCGCGGTAATGCAAAATGACGGTACGGAAGAAATCTACTCGGCCGATAAATTTGTCATCGCGACGGGCTCTCGTCCTTACCGACCAAACGATGTCGACTTCTTGCATGAACGAATCTACGACAGTGACTCTATCCTGAGCCTGAAACACGACCCTCGTCATATCATCATTTATGGTGCAGGCGTTATCGGTTGTGAGTACGCCTCTATCTTCCGTGGACTTGGTGTGAAAACCGACCTGATCAATACCCGGGATCGTTTGTTGGAGTTCTTGGATAACGAAGTGTCTGATGCACTGTCTTACCACTTCTGGAACAGCGGCGTTGTCATTCGTAACGACGAAACCTACGAGAAAATCGAAGGCACAGAAGATGGCGTCATTATTCACCTGCAGTCAGGCAAGAAAATGCGCGCCGATTGTTTGCTGTATGCGAACGGCAGAACCGGTAACACCGACAAACTCAGTTTGGATGTCGTCGGTCTAGAATCGGATTCTCGCGGCCAGCTTAAAGTGAACCGCAACTACCAAACGGCGGTTGAGCACATTTACGCAGTGGGTGATGTGATTGGTTACCCTAGTCTTGCGAGCGCAGCCTACGACCAAGGACGCTTTGTCGCACAAGCGATCACCAAAGGTCAGGCTGAAAACTATCTGATTGAAGACATTCCAACAGGCATCTACACCATTCCAGAAATCAGCTCTGTTGGTAAAACAGAACAAGAACTGACGGCAGCGAAAGTGCCTTATGAAGTTGGCCGCTCTTCATTCAAACATCTGGCCCGTGCGCAAATTGCAGGCAAAGATGTCGGCAGTTTAAAAATTTTGTTCCATCGTGAAACCAAGGAAATTCTCGGCATTCACTGCTTTGGTGAACGTGCAGCGGAAATCATCCACATTGGTCAAGCCATCATGGAACAGAAAGGCCAAGCCAATACGATTGAATATTTCGTGAATACTACCTTCAACTACCCGACCATGGCCGAAGCCTATCGTGTAGCGGCATTGAATGGGCTGAACCGATTGTTCTAGTAGCCATACAATGCTGAGATAATGAGGTTAAATGAGTATTTGGGTTGCCATGATCCAAATGCAAAAACAGCAGGTTTTCGACCTGCTGTTTTTATTTACGCGAGGAACGTTCCTTTACGCCATTGATAGAAGAATATTACTCCAAGACCAATCCCTCGCATTGCCATAAAGCTGGTCATCGCAAACCACAGTGCATGGTTTTGCCAGCCAGAGAACAAAAAGAAGATTACGAAGAAACAGCAAGTCGCCACGAACATACTGTTTCGCATATCTTTACCTTTGGTGGCACCAACAAAAATGCCATCGAATAAGAAACACCACATAGATGTCAACGGCATCACCACCAGCCAAGGTAGATAGATCGCTGCTTGCTGCTGCACAATCGCAATAGAAGTGATCATGGCGATCAAATTCGATCCCGCTAAGCCAAATACCGCAGTAAGCCCTAAGCAGATGATCAGACTCCAAAAGAATGTCCCGATCAGAGAATCACTAAGCTGAGCTCGGTCTTTCGCGCCAATCGCTTTCCCCACCATCGCTTCCATCGCGTAGGCAAAACCATCCATGCCGTAGGAAATCATCATCAAGAAGCTCATCAACACAGCGTTTGCCGCGACAACATCATCACCAAAGCTCGCGCCCTGAAACGTCATAAAGCTAAACGCAGCTTGCAAACATAATGAACGAAGAAAGATATCGCGATTGAGTTTCACAAATCGCCCTAGCCCATGCTGAGTGTCAGCAAGTAATTGCTTGGGTGACGGCAACTGACGTGCTTGCCATGTCTTCCACACGCAGACCAAACCAAACGCCATGCCTGAGTAATCAGCAATCACGGATGCAAGCGCAGCACCTTCAACTTTCCAACCTAAGCCCATCACAAATAACAAATCGAGAGCGATGTTGGTGACATTGGTGATAATCACCATCCACATAGGCGCTTTGGAGTTTTGCGTGCCGAGCAACCAGCCCAACAACACAAAGTTCATTAGAGCTGCGGGGGCACTCCACACACGGATAGAGAAATATTGCATGCCGTAGTGCTTCACTTCAGCACTGGCATCACTCCAGCCAAAAATCAGATCAGCAAGTGGGTTATGGGCTATGAGGAACACCAAAGCAAACAGCAAAGCCATGAATGAGCCCTGTATGAACACCAATGCGAGCTGTTTTTTGTCTTCACCACCGTAAGACTGCGCCGCTAGGCCTGTAGTCGACATGCGTAAGAAGCCAAGCAGCCAGAACGTTACGCTGATCATAGTACTGCCCAGCGCGACGCCGCCTAAATACCACGCGTGCTCTAGGTGGCCAATCACCGCCGCATCGACGAAGCCTAATAGTGGAACGGTAATATTCGACAACACCATCGGGATCGCGAGCGCTAACACCTGACGATGCACTTGAGGATTCGATAAAGGAGAGAAAATAGAGTTTGTCACAGGCACCTCGTTGTTTAGATCGACGAGTGTACCTGAGTGCTTAATGACTAGCCAATTACCACTTGATGTGAACAAGCACTGGCGTGAGACGGTGCTTTAGCATTGGAATTTTATTGAGCCAGCGTTGCCAAGCTTTCCATCGTGAACAGAATCGGTCGAATGGCGAGAACGCTTTCACCCATTGTGCCCACGGCAGCCATCTCAGAACTTGTTCCGCCGGTGCCTCAAATCCATGGGCATAGTAATCCGAACCAAGCTTTTGCCCCCACTTGCTTTCTGTTAAGTCTCCAGCGAGTACCATACAGAGCTCAGCCGAGACAAAATGGCGACCTAAGTTTTGAATAAACCGCGCAACATGTCGCTCAGAGCAATCCAACAATGCCATTTCGCACAGAATCAATACGGGTGATTTATCTGGAATGGTCAGAGATTCGAGCCACGACATGTCTTCCACACTCCCACTGCGATGTTCGTAGCGTTCGTTTTTATGGAATAGACGCTGACGCCAAACTAGATTCTCCGTAACATCCAATTCAATCCAGTGACAGCGGCCGTTATCCAAACGGTAAAAACGGGTATCGAGTCCAGCTCCAACATTGATGATCCAAGCGTCCGGATTTTGCTGCAAAAACTGCGTTACCTGTTGGTCGCACAGTTGAGTCAACGTCACGTGTAGCAACTGCTTTTGCGCGACATCACCACTTAAACAATCAGGCGCCATCTTGCAGCTTAGGCAAGCTTTCGCTGCAATGGGGTCATACACCAAACCATTGTCGACCATGCTTTCACGGCTGCGTAATAGCAAAGGCTTCAATAGATGATTAGGAACTTGATGTTTTGACTTAGACATGGGCATTTCCTGCGCCAGTGAGAAAGAGTGGATACCGGAAATAATGATAATGAATATCAATTGCATTATCAAGCGCAGAGATAGGGGCGATAAGAATATGAGAAGTAAACAGAGAGCTGGAGCTCAAAGCGGATGAGAAAAAAGTGCTAAGACAAATAGGCAACAGCCCAGCGAAGCTGGGCTGTTGCGATAAACTTACATCCAATCGGTATTGCGAATAATACCAACGGCTAAGCCTTCAATAGTCAGATGCTGAGACGTTAAGTCCACTTGAATCGGTGCGAACTCTTCATTCTCTGCATGCAGTAAAACGGTTGAACCTTTACGTTCCAAGCGCTTGACGGTCACATCGTCATCAACACGAGCAACGACAACCTGACCATCGCGAACATCTTGTGTTTTGTGCACAGCAAGCAAATCACCGTCCATGATACCGATGTCTTTCATACTTTCGCCGTTTACACGAAGTAAGAAATCCGCTTGCGGCTTGAACATCGCAGGGTCAACTTGGTAGTGCGCTTCTACGTGCTCTTGAGCCAGAATCGGCTCACCCGCAGCGACTTGACCAATCAGAGGCAAGCCCTGTTCGTCATTGGCCGCATCTTCAAGCAGGATTCTGATCCCACGCGATGCGCCCGGAATAATTTCAATGGCTTGCTTACGAGCAAGCGCTTTTAGGTGTTCCTCTGCGGCATTCGCAGAGCGGAAGCCAAGCTCACGCGCAATCTCTGCACGAGTTGGTGGCATTCCGGTGTCATCGATTTTGCTTTTAATCAAATCGAAGACTTGTTGTTGGCGTGGCGTTAACGGCTTCATGTCTCACCTGTCTTTTTATACAGTTAACTGTGAGTATATCCAGTAAATGGTCAAATGGAAACCCAATTGGTTGTTTTTTAATTTATTTGCTGCGCTTTCTGAACTTGCCCACAAACTGTGGCGCAAAGCGCGTTTAAAACACCGTGTCTAAAGTTAATCAAAGTAAAGCAACAACTTAGGAGTTCGACTAATTTCTACTCAATAAAATTAAAAGGTTTGACCAGTTTCTGGTATCCTTGCTGCGCTTAAAATTTATTGCCTAGGCTTATTTCTATTGCCGTACTCATTTCTTTGCCAAGAAGTTGAGCCACGCGGACACAGAACTAAGGTTGGGCCTGTTTGAATACCTATTGAGGCTGTGAACTTTATGTCTTCTGGACAATCATTTTCACGTTCATTACTAAAACTACCTTTATCGGTAATGGTAAAGGGCACCACAATCCCATCGAATCCGATTGACGATCTCAACATCGACCTAACTAAGCCGATTGTGTATGCCTTGCCATTTCGTTCGAACGTGGATTTGCTGACACTGCAAAAACAAGCCATGAGCCTTGGGCTACCAGACCCGCTCAGTCCGCTGGAAATCAATGGCAAAACGCTTAATCGTTTCGTCTTTATTGCCTCACGTCCAACCGTGATGGGTAATGACAACGACATCCCGACAGATTCTGTTTCTCTATTTACTGAGCTGCTGGAACTGCACAAGCTTGATAGCGAGCTTGATGTGCAGATGATCCCAGCGACCGTACTTTGGGGACGCAAACCAGGTAAAGAAGAGAACCATCGCCCGTACCTGCAACCAATGAATGGGCCACAAAAAGCGAAAGCGGTAATGGCAGCAGGTCGTGACTGTTTGGTGCGCTTTAGCCCGGTGGTTTCACTGCGTTATATGGCGGATTCTCACGGTACAGACAGTGCTATTGCGCATAAATTAGCGCGCGTGGCACGTATCCACTTTTCTCGTCAAAAATTGGCGGCATCAGGTCCAAACCTACCGCAACGCCAAGTGCTATTTGCTCGCCTGTTAAAGTCACCTGCAATTGAACAAGCGATTGAAGACGAGGCAAAAAGCAAAGACATTTCGATTGAGAAAGCGCGCAAAGAAGCCCATGACATCATGGATGAAATCGCAGCCGACTTCTCATACGGTCTGGTGAAGAACGGCGATCGCATCCTGAGCTGGCTGTGGACCAAACTGTATCAAGGCCTGCACATCAACAACGCTTCGACAGTGCGTCGCTTGGCGCAAGATGGCCATGAGATCGTGTACGTGCCGTGTCACCGTAGTCACATGGACTACCTACTGCTGTCTTACGTTCTGTACCATGAAGGTATGGTGCCACCGCACATTGCTGCGGGTATCAACCTGAACTTCTTCCCTGCGGGTCCGATTTTCCGTCGTGGTGGTGCGTTCTTTATTCGTCGTAGCTTTAAAGGCAACAAACTGTACTCCACGATTTTCCGCGAGTATCTAGCCGAGCTGTTTGCAAAAGGCTACTCGGTAGAGTACTTCAGCGAAGGTGGTCGCTCACGTACCGGTCGTTTACTGCAAGCGAAAACGGGTATGTTGGCCATGACGATTCAAGCGATGCTGCGTGGTCTAAACCGTCCGGTAACGCTGGTACCGGTTTACATCGGTTACGAGCACGTAATGGAAGTGGGCACTTACGCCAAAGAACTGCGCGGTAAACGTAAAGAGAAAGAGAACGCAGGTCTTGTTCTGCGCACTCTACGTAAACTGCGTAACTTTGGTTTGGGCTACGTGAACTTCGGTGAGCCTATTCAGCTCAACCAATACCTTAACGAGCACGCGCCAGAGTGGACAAAAGACATCGATAGCATGGGCGGTAGCAAACCACAATGGATGAATCCTGTGGTCAATGAGCTAGCGAACAAGATGATGACGCACATTAACGATGCGGCAGCGGCAAACGCCTTAACGCTTTGTGCAACGGCCTTGTTGGCTTCTCGCCAACGTGCACTGTCTCGTGATTCTCTGATCAATCAGATTGAGTGCTACTTGAAGCTACTCAAGAACAACCCATACTCAAGCACTTCAACCATCCCAACGGAAAGTGCTGAAGAGTTGGTTGATCACGCTATCTCGTTAGATAAGTTTGTGATTGAAACAGACAGTATGGGCGAC
Source organism: Vibrio sp. SALL6 (assembly GCF_002002385.1). Lineage (NCBI taxonomy): Bacteria > Pseudomonadati > Pseudomonadota > Gammaproteobacteria > Vibrionales > Vibrionaceae > Vibrio > Vibrio sp. SALL6. Next base: position 40,779 of record NZ_MQVK01000007.1, on the reverse strand, counting down.
ATCATTTCTCTGGATCGTAGTCAATCGATTCTGATGACTTACTATCGCAACAACATCATTCACTTGTTTGCGCTGCCATCGTTGATTGCTCAGATGATTATTCGTCAGCGCAATCTCACCGTGGAGAAAATCCAAGAGAACGTTGCGCAAATCTACCCATTCTTGAAGAAAGAGCTGTTCCTAAGCTACCAAGAGGAAGATTTAAACGACCTTGTGGTGAAAACGTTGAATGAGTTTGCCGAGCAGAAAATGATCTGTCTTGATGGCAACAAATTGGAAATCAACCAATCAAACAACCAACCGCTGGTTCTACTTGGTCGCACGATTACTGAGACGCTGCAGCGTTACTCCATCGCCATGAACCTATTGGTTGCGTACCCTGAGTTGGGTAAATCGGATCTGGAACAAAAGAGCCAAGACATCGCGCAACGTTTAGGTCGCCTGCACGGTATCAACGCGCCGGAGTTCTTCGACAAAGGTGTGTTTACCGCCATGTTCAATACACTCAAACAGCAAGAGTACCTCGATAGCGACGGCAACTGCGATAAGAAGAAAACGCAGAAATTTGCCAAGCTACTGTTTACGCTTCTGTACCCAGAAGTGAAGTTGACCATCGAAGAAAGTATCCATCAACTTCAGGCATAACAAACACAAAAAAACAAAAGGCATCCAATTGGATGCCTTTTTTGATCTTCGGATTGATTACCAGAACGCGACTAATAAACCTATCGCTATCACCATGCCAACGTAGTTGTTGTTAAGGAAAGCTCTGAAACACAAATCGCGCTCGCGGTGGCGGATCAAATGCTGCTGATAAACAAACAATGATGCGGCAATCAGCACCGTCCAGTAGTAACTTTGGCCTAATTGATAAAACTGCCCTAGCCCCACCAACATCGCCAACGTCACTAACTGTAACACTCCAATAATTAACTTGTCGTGGCGACCGAACAGAATCGCTGTCGATTTGATACCGATTTTTAAATCGTCATCGCGATCCACCATTGCATACTGAGTGTCGTAGGCAATCGTCCACAATGCATTAATCACAAACACAAACCAAACCATCACTGGTAGCTCACCGGTTTGTGCCGCCCACGCCATAGGAATCGCCCAGCTAAACGCTAATCCCAAAAACAGCTGCGGGATATGCGTGTAACGCTTCATAAAAGGGTAAATAAAGGCTAAGACAAGGCCCGCAAAAGAGAGCTGAATCGTTAAGGGGTTCATGGTCAACACAAGTAAGAATGAGCTCACGGCCAAAACCAAAAATAAGCCAATCGCCTCTTTCGCCGTGACCTTACCCGAAGGCAATGGGCGCTGTTTAGTACGCTTCACATGACCATCGACTTTACGGTCTGCAAAATCGTTAATGACGCAGCCTGCACTACGCATTAAAAATACACCCAACACAAATACAATGAGCACATCCCAACTCGGTATGCCTTGGGCTGCAATGACCAGAGCCCAAACCGTTGGCCACAACAATAATAGTGAACCAATTGGGCGATCCATTCGCATCAGCTGCCAATATGCTTTGGCTTTTTCTGCGGACATTTACACTCTCTCCTTGGCGTAAATAGGTGAATTCGATAAGAATAACTCAGCGACTAACATAGGTTTGTGATTCATCCACAACCTTGAGCGTCGTGCGAGAAAACGGCCTTGAGGCAAGTGAACCCAACCCATTTGTAGCGAGTCGCGCTCGACATTATCAGCGCTAAAGACGGTGAGCCCTAGTGGGATATCGCCTTGCTGCGCTAAGTCGTATTGCTGATCGACCAACGTAGTACGTGGGATCAAAGTACGACCAACAACCCAAGGGCAGTCGTCTCCACACAGGACGACCTCTCTTAGGAGGCAATCTTGCTCAGACAGTAACTGACTTTCATCCGATTTCAGTGTCTTCGCTGTGACGATATGATTTTGCAGCAGTTCTACCGTCAATTCCTGACAGTGCTGCTTTAAACGACGTGACAAAGACCCTTGTTCTTCCAGCCAATGCTTGGCAAATTCGTTTGGAAATTCAAATTCTTCGGGCTTTTGCCACTCTACTTCCAATAAAGAAGCAAGATAGAGTGATGTTGGCTGATTCATACTAGTATTCAATTGGAGGCTTTATGCGTACAATAAAGCAACAACTTACCGTCTTATTAAAACCGTAAGTTCCGTTATTTGTTATAGACGGTCTATTGTATCAAGACTGAAGCGATTCGAATATCGCGATCCAGAGAAAGAAAAGTTAGAAATATGTACAAACGTTATGTAGCCCAAATTATTTTTGCGTTAACAATCCTGATCTCCGCACCAAGTTGGGCTGAAACGGAAGAGACTGGACCAAAATTAGCGTACTTCACCCTAGAGCCAGATTTAACCACTAACTTTTACACCAAAGGTAAAAAATTAGGCTATGTACAAGTGCGTATCGACATCATGGTGATGAGCCAACAAGACCTAGCGATTGTTGAGCACCATCAACCCTTGATTCGCGATGCGGTCATCGAACTCCTAGGCAAACAAACCGAAGATACGATCAAGTCGCTTTCTGGCCGAGAAGACCTACGCAAAACGTTGGTAAAAGAGCTAAACGAAACCTTACTGCCAGAGACCGGGAAAACCGTCATTGCTGATTTGCTGTTTACCAAATACCTCTATCAGTAAGTAACGCTGCTTTAGATACAAAAAGACCGCTTTCGAGCGGTCTTTTTTTGTTTTTGCTATCACGCTTGTTGTTGGTATTTCTGCTTGCCCGAGTCGAACAGCGCAATCGCCATCCCGGCCAACAAGCCAGCTAAGTGAGCCGTATTGGCAATGGCCATAAACGGTTGCACAAAACCAAGTACCAACCACGCCAACATAAAACCAATGATGGATTTCGGCAGCGTTAAACCTAAATGAGGTAAGCGGTAACCCAAAACCCACAAATAGCCGAGTAGCGCGTACACAACACCAGATAACCCGCCGAAGTTCGCACCTTCAACATAGAACTGGCCAGCACCAGAGAGTGCCGCAGATACCACAAAGATTTGCAGTAACTTGCCAGAACCAAGGCGACGTTCAATATCGCCACCAAGTTGCCACCACCACAACAAGTTAAAGATGATGTGTGTTACCGAGAAATGCAGCAATGCATGACTCACCCAACGCCACAATTGCCATTGCTGGCCTTCAAACGCGGGAAAGTGCAACAGAGCAAATACCCCATTTCCAAAGCCTAACATCTGCAAACCATAAATCACGGCGCATACGGTCATGATCAATAAGGTCACTGGACCGGCTTTGGCTTTGATCATTCCCATGATGCTTGGGCTAGCGTAATAAAATTGGCTCTTACGAGTATCGGCAACGTCCCAGGAAGCGGCGCTGTATTTGCTAGCGGATGGATTCACCAAAAATTGCTTCAGTTCGGCTTCTGCCTCAACTTCATGCTGGCTGTCCGTAAGCCAAAGTGCAAATTGTCCTTCACCTTCGGGCATCATCTCAATATCTATCTGACGAGAGGCCATATAATCGATAAAGGCTTGCGCCATGCGTGGATTATTTAACGTTACCAATCTCTTCATTAACTTCTCACTATCGGTAGTTGTGCTCGCTGCCAGGCTTCAAAGCCACCGTCTACACTGTACACCTGTTCGAAGCCTTGGTTAACTAAATATTGCGCTGCGCCTTGGCTGCTAATTCCGTGATAACACATCACGAGGATCGGCTGTTCAAACTCTACATCTTCCATAAACGCCACAATCGTATCGTTGGTTAGATGATAAGCCGACTCAGCATGTGCCACGGCAAACGATTGAGGATCACGAATATCTACAAGCTTTGCCTCGCCCTGCTCAAGCAAAGCCTGTGCACCTTGTACATCGATATGCTGAAACTGGTCCATTTACTTTCTCATTTTGTCGTTATGAATATACCCAAATAACCTTGGTACCCGAACTAAACACTATGCTGCTCGGTGTATTAAGTCGGAAAAAGTCATTTGGGTATACTGCCGCCATTGTAACCTATCCAGTGGCAAACTTAGACACAAGGATAATCAGGGCTTTTAAAATTGTACACATTCCAACCATTTGTGGATAAAGCTGTGAATTGCGTTGATAAAGTATATTTGGATCTTTTGATCCACAAGATGTAGTGATGATCCTGATCTAGCTGTGTGTATATTTATAACTATCCCCAAGCGACAAAACCGCTATCACCCTTATTTTGTCTGGGTTTCGAACAGTTGATAAATAATTACTTCACAGAGTTATGCACAGGTAGCACAGAAAATTTAGATCGCAAACGCTATCTATTTTCGATCGAAAATAAAAAAGCCGAGATCACATGATCTCGGCTTTCTATGAAAATCTTACTTTATATTAGAGGCTGAAGTTAGAACTCACCAACGGCCAGTTTCAGCTTCTTCATCGCATTCTTTTCTAACTGACGAATACGCTCTGCAGAAACGCCAAACTCATCAGCCAAGTCTTGCAATGTTGCTTTCTCATCGTCTAACCAACGAGAGCGCACAATGCGTTGGCTACGCTCATCTAGGCTTGCTAGTGCGTGACCAAGACGATTATTGGTGTGCATTTCCCAGTTTGCAGCTTCGATGTTGTCAGCCACGTCCGACGATTTGTCTTCTAGGTACAGCATCGGTGCAGTATATGAGCTAGTTGCACTGTCATCATCGTCAGTTGGCATATCGAACGTTGAATCGACCGCCGCAAGACGTGATTCCATCTCGCGAACTTCGGAAGGTTCTACGCCCAACTCACGAGCTACGGTTTCGACTTCGCCATTGTTAAACCAACCTAAGCGTTTTTTCGATTTGCGTAGATTGAAGAACAATTTACGCTGCGCCTTAGTTGTTGCAATTTTAACGATACGCCAGTTACGTAGTACATACTCATGGATCTCTGCTTTGATCCAGTGAACAGCAAAAGACACCAAACGTACGCCCACTTCTGGGTTAAAACGTTTAACGGCTTTCATTAGACCGATATTGCCCTCTTGCACTAGATCTGCCATTGGCAAACCGTAGCCTGAGTAACCTCGAGCAACGTGAACAACGAATCTTAGGTGTGACAGGATCAGGCCTTTCGCAGCCTCAATCTCACCTTTGTAGTGTAATCGTTCTGCCAGTTCACGCTCTTCGTCTGCTGTCAGCATTGGGTAGCTGTTTACAGAGCGAATATAGCTATCAAGGCTATCTTGCGTGACTAGAGCCATCGGATACGCTTCTTTTGTCATTCAATTCCTCATCAATCTCTGATCTGGAGCATTACATTGCAATTTAGCTTCGATATCTTGAACTCAAAATGAACAAGTTTCAAGAAGGGCGAGCAATTATCCATAAACAATTGGTCTAAACAAGAGGTAAAAATTAGCTTGTGCTAATAAATTCCAAGTATAAGACCTTCATCACTTAAACTGGTTCAATTTCTTTTAAGTGACGCTGCGCTGAAATGCGCGCGGCAATACAACCTAAAAGGCTACCGGTGATAATCAGCAGCAAAGATTCATCCCAACTTAGGCCAATCAAACGGAATTGGCTGTCGTACAACGCGGCAAGATCTTCTACGGCGCTGTTCATCACAATGGTCACTAACGCCGTGACAAACCACGCAATGACAGCACCTAATACACCAAACCACATACCTGTGTACAGGTACGGACGCAAAATGAAGCCGTCGGTCGCACCGATAAGCTTCATGGTTTGAATCTCTTCTTTATTCGCCAGTACATTAAAACGTAATGTGTTACCAACGATTAAAAATACCGCACCCAACATCAGGATTGTCAGAGTCACGACAATAATGCCTGCTAGGGTTTTGATGGCATTTAAGCGCGCAAGCCAGTCTTCATCTAGCCTAACATCGGTCACATCTTGTTGTTGACCTACTTCTTTTGCTAGGGCTTGAATGTCTGTTTTGATATCAGATTCAGGCGTAATCACCAACACGCCCGGTAACGCATAACCGCTTAGCAAGCTCAGTGCTTGGTCAAAACCCGCGTACTGGCTTAAATCGGCCAAACCTTGCTGTGGAGAAATATATTCCACTTCTTTTACAAGAGGCCAAGTTTCAATTTGATCTTTGAGAACCATCACACGCGCATCCGGCATGCCTTCCACTAAGTAAGCACTAACTTGCGAGGGAGATGCCACATCTTCGGCAGCGCCTGCCACGTTTTTGCCCAATAGATACAAACAAGCTGGCATGGCAAGTGCCATGGAGATCACCGCTAGAGTCAGAATGTTGCCTAGTGGTCGTTGCCATAAGGCGCTAAAAGAGGATTTTGCTTGTTTTGCATGGACAGAGAAAAAACCATCGGTATTTGCACGCTTGGCACTGCGGCCTTTCCCTTTCTTTTGGGAGTGCTTGTTACCTGCCATAGTCTTCTACCTCACTTAGGAAGCCTTGGTTCAATTCAAAATGACGATATTGTGGGCGAGTGTTTACTAACCCAACATCGTGCGTGGCAAGTAGGATGGTCACGCCCGCACGGTTAAATTCTTCGAATAAACGCAACACACGGTTGGATAATTCTGGGTCAAGGTTACCCGTTGGCTCATCTGCCACTAATAACGTTGGTCGGTTTACCACTGCACGGGCAATACCAACGCGTTGTTGTTCACCACCAGAGAGCTGGCTCGGCAAACAACGGGCTTTATCGAGTAAGCCCGTTTTGTCTAACGCCGCAGAAACGCGACGCTTAATTTCAGTTTCGGAAATCGATTCAATACGCATCGGCAGTGCGACGTTATCGTACACACTGCGGTCCATTAAGAGACGGTGGTCTTGAAAGACAATCCCAATATTGCGGCGCAAAAATGGAATGTCTTTGCTTGGAATGCGCGTGATGTCGTGACCATTGAAATGGATTTTGCCATCGGTCGGACGCTCTATCGCACATATCAATTTCAACAAGGTACTTTTACCGGCGCCGGAGTGCCCGCCTAAAAACGCCATTTCTCCGCGCCTCAGGTGAAAATCGACTTTTTGTAGTGCTTGTCGACCACCTCGGTAAGCTTTACTCACTTGTTGAAATTTGATCACCGTTGATTTCCTCTAACTTCAATTACTCTTCACGGCTAAACAAAGCGTCGATAAACTCTTGAGTTTCAAAAGGACGCAAGTCTTCAATGCCTTCGCCAACACCAATGTAGCGAATTGGAATACTAAACTGATCAGCGATAGCGAAAATAACGCCGCCTTTCGCTGTACCATCCAGCTTAGTCAATGTAATCCCGGTTAGAGGAGCTACATCACTGAAAAGTTTCGCTTGGCTAATCGCATTTTGGCCAGTACCTGCATCCAGCGTCAGCATGATTTCATGTGGTGCAGAATCATCAATTTTCTTCATCACACGTACAATCTTGCGTAGCTCTTCCATTAGGTTGGCTTTGTTTTGTAGACGACCCGCCGTATCGGCGATAACCACATCGACGCCACGCGCTTTTGCCGCTTCAATCGCATCGTAGATAACCGATGCGCTGTCTGCGCCAGTATGCTGCGCGATCACAGGAACATTGTTACGCTCGCCCCACACTTGCAGCTGCTCAACTGCAGCCGCTCGGAAAGTATCGCCAGCCGCTAACATCACTTTCTTGCCTTGGCTTTGGAACTGCTTCGCAAGTTTACCGATGGTGGTGGTTTTACCCACACCATTCACACCAACCATCAAGATGACGTAAGGTGTTTTGCTGCTGTCGATCTCTAGAGGCTGTTCTACTTTAGATAGAATCTCCGCCATTTCTTCTTTCAGCAGACCATAAAGGGCTTCGCCATCTTTCAGATCACCTCGAGAGGCTTTTTCTGTCAGGTTGTTGATGATTTTTGTGGTGGTGTCCATGCCCACATCGGCAATGAGCAGTTGCTCTTCTAGCTCTTCAAATAGGTCGTCATCGATTTTTTTACCGCTGAACAGGCCAAAGAAACCAGCACCGATGTTTGCTTTTGTACGGCTAAGGCTGCGCTTAAGGCGAGCGAAGAAGCTTTCTGTCGGCTTTTCTTGCTCTTGAATACGAGGCGCAACCGGTACTTGTGGCTCTTCTGCTTCTGCTTCTGCTTCTGCTTCTGCTTCTGCTTCTGCTTCTGCTTCTGCTTCTGCTGGGGCAGCCTCAGCTTTTTCTGGCTCTTGTTCAAGCTCTTGAGTTTGTTGCGCTTGCTCAGCAACCTCTTCGGTTTGCTGTTCTTCAGAAGGCGCTTCCACTGCTTCTTCTGTTACTGTTTCTTCAGTTTTTGGTTTTGGGCTTTGTTCTTCGTCACCAAAACCTAGCCACGAAAGTAATCCGCGCTTCTTTTTTTCCGTCATCTGGGGCTATCCTAGATTGTCTTTATATCTATTAATGACTCTTTTTTGACAAGATTATTATCTGTCTAAAAAAGGCTAATGACAAAGTTGTGAAAACTTTCCAATTAGGTGATTCTAATCTTATTAGTGTTACACTCTGTCATCTTGAATTTTCTGGGCTGTATCCAAGCTCAAAGCTTGGGCGATTGGGTATAGTATCACTTTATTAGCGGTCAAAAAATCTATGGTAAGACGTCGCCAGCAAAACACATCACAAAAAAAGCCAACAACGGGCTTTGTTCGCATTATTAGTGGTTTATGGAGAGGCAGAAAACTCCCTGTCCATGACGCTGAAGGTTTGCGTCCAACCACTGACCGCGTGAAAGAAACCCTGTTTAACTGGTTAGCACAAGATGTGCCGCAAGCAAAATGCCTCGATTTATTTGCTGGCTCTGGTGGTTTGGGTTTTGAATCGGCTTCACGCCAAGCAGAACTCGTGACCATGATTGAGCTCAACCCGCAAGCTTTTCAGCAGTTACAAAAAAACGTCGCATCATTGAAAGCCACTAATATCCAAGTGGTGAACACCGATGCCTTGAGCTTTCTGAAACAACCAGGCACACCACATCATGTGGTTTTCATCGATCCACCTTTCCGTAAGGGACTATTGGATGAAACCGTGACCTTGCTAGAGCAAAACGGTTGGCTTGCAGAAGACGCAATGATTTATATTGAAACGGAAAAAGAGCTGAGCATTGCTGGGCTTCCGGAAAATTGGCACCTGCACAGAGAAAAAACCGCAGGCCAAGTCAGTTACCGTCTGTATGAACGTACCTCAGCCTAACGCCTCGATTTAAAAGGACACTAAAATGAAAGCACTACTTATCCTAGCTAAAGCGGCGATTGCCTTTGTTTGGCTGGTTTTGATTCTGAATATTGTGATGCCATTTCCAGGTAATGCTGCGATTGCGTTGTACATCATGACAGCCTTCTTGTTCATCATGCACGGTTTGCAAATGGCAATCTTCATTGGTGCATTTGGCGATAAGATTCAGATGAGCAGTTGGGAAAAGTATTCCATCTTGATTTTTGGTATTTTTGCCCTGCTCGACATTCGTCGTAAACACATGATGTAAACATCGTTATAAAGAAAAGCCGCTCACTGGAGCGGCTTTTTGTTGTCTTTGATTTATCCCAAATAGCTTTTCACACCATCTAGGAACATCTGGGTGGAAATCATCACCAATAACAAGCCCATCAAGCGTTCCACCGCTTTCAGACCGCGTTCGCCCAACAGACGATTGAAAAAGCCATAGAACATCAAAATAAAGAAGGTCGCGCCCCACGCAATCACCACCGACGCTGAGAGTTCGACCAGTTTGTCGGGATGCTGGGAAGAAAGCAGAAGCAACGCGGCAATCACTGATGGGCCGGCAATCATTGGAATCGCCATCGGCACAATAAACGGCTCTTCACCCGCCGCTAACCCGGTGATGCTCCCTGCACTTGGGAAAATCATCTTAATTGCGATGATAAATAAGATGATGCCACCAGAGATACTCAAGGTTTCCGGCTGTACGTGCAAAAAGCTCAGGATGCTTTGTCCGGCGAACAAGAACAACATCAAAATCAATAAGGCAAAAATCAGCTCGCGGATGAGCACCTTACGACGACGTTTGGGATCGATGTGTTTAAGAATGGACAACACAATGGGCAAATTGCCAAGAGGGTCCATGATAAGAAACAGCATGGTCGCTGCAGAAAGAATATCCATGTTCTGGCCTCGACGAAAAAATGGCGACCAGTGTATAGTAAGGAGATTGTGCGAGTATACGGCTAAGGGCGAAATCAGATAATTCGCCCTCGATTACCGAAACAACCTCAGACGCCGCTTAATGGTTGCAAATACGCGCCATGTTGACGACGAACTTGCCTTCGAGTTCGCGAACCTTATCGCGCTGTAATAAAAAGGTTAGCAATGCATCTAAGTCTAGATCATTCAACTTACAGGTATGAAAGCGTACGTCTGCGCCAAAATGTTGTGCGAGCTCGTCGCGGCTCATTGAGGTTTCACGTAGTAGGTTTAGTAAGTTGTGAGCATGAATGTCGCTCATCATTAACTCCAGTTAGCAAATAGAACCCGACCAGTGTACTGAAATCGTCGAGCACTGCTTTGACTTACGTTAGTAAATGATAGAAGCAACAATGAGTGCATGAGCAAGAAAGTAGCTACCACTTACCCAAACATACGCGCGCTTCATTGGTTTACGGAATCCGTGTATGGCGTAAGCGAGCGCGGAATACGTCATGATGACGGTGCCACTAAAGCCAATGGCATTCGCGTAGCTAGGCGTTTGTAGCCAAACCTCACCGGCTGCCCAAGCGAGCTGCACTAGCATTATGCCCATAGTCACAACGGGAAAAACGAGCGAATCTAACTGCGGTAAAAGAAGGAAAAACGCCACGATACTGGCGGCAAGCAACAAAGCCAGCAACCACCACACGATATCGCCATTGAGCTGAACCCAAAAAGATTTGCTGTAGCACACTTGCGCTGCGAGATAGGCAGCAAAATAGATAAGCTTGCGAGTTTTAAACGAATGCAGCGTATCGGCGAACATAGAAACCACCAACCCACCAGCAATCCAGTAGCTGTGATCGGCCGACGGCCCTTGGGTTAGCACCAAAATAAGAAGAAGTAATAGCGTAAAGATTTTAAACACTAAGGATTGTGTCGGGTTCGCTTGCTTTGCACCCAACACGGAATACATACCTGATAACCCTATCGCCAGCCAACTCCACATGCCGTACATACCTTTTACTTAAACTCGCCGCTAGTCTAGGTAGACCAGTTTTGATGTAAAGACACAATCTACGAAAGTTGGATCTCGCTAGCGATTCGAAACATTTTGTAACCCTCTCTAGCGCTAGCAAAAATAATGTGGATTGGAATTCGTAGTTAGTGTTCACACGATTTCATAGTGTGTGTAAAAAAGCCAACTTGTGTGTATGACCATCAACACGGACAAACATCAACCACAAAAAGTCTGGTTACCCCTATTCATCCTGATATGGAAAAGAATGCCATGATAAGCCTATCTAAACATCACTCTCCAAGTAGATTTGTTTGTATTAAAAATATCATTAAAACAACGTAACCTAATGATAAATAAAAATACATTAACGTTAATGAGGGCAAAAACACTATTAGCCGCTCCACGACCCACCAATTATACTTCCTTGCCAGATTTTCTCATCAGATAAGAAATTCTTGCACCATCCTAGAGCCTTCATTAACCACCGCCATAGCACAACACTCACTTTTCTCAACTTTTGAGAAATACAGACAAAATACCAAATCAACCATCAATCTGAGACAAAAAACAATATAACAGCCACTTATTAACCATTTATAACACATTAAAATCAATAACTTAAAACAAAAAAGTATAATTAAGACCCAAAGCGAACACTTTGAATACAGCCCAAAAAACACTGTTTTATTGGTCAATTTAAAGTAAAAACAGCCAAGTTAAGTATGAGTTTTGAAAAGTTTTCTACAGATACGTTGATCAACAGCCAAAAACAGTGCTATATTTATCCCATCGAGTTCATCAAAGATTTAAGGGGTAGTGTTATGATTTCATCTTCTCAAAAACAAGGGCTGGTTATGATTGCAGTGGTTGTGGGTTTAATGACACTGCCAATGATGTACTAAGTCACTGATTAAAAATAAAAAAGGACGCTTTCGCGTCCTTTTTTATTTCTCAATTTTTAGGTTTACTGTATGTGCTCTGACAAGATGTCCCAATGCATGTAGTAAAAACCGAGTGCAGCGAGTGTGATTAGCGCCATTAGCAAAATAGCGGTTCGCCAAATAAAACGGGAGCTTCTTGGCGTTAACTCTTTTTCACAGTCATCACACGCTGCCATGAAACCTTTTCGATCATCCAGCTTATAGTTGTCCTCATGCACGACTTTATTACGCACAGTGGCGATAAAACGCAATTTCGCGATCACATCATGAGGTAAGCGCTCTTCACAACTGCTGATAAGTTGGTGCAACCCTTTCCCTTCTGCGTGATATTGAGTACGCAAAAGCTTTTCGATCGTTCGGGTACGCATGACTACTTTTTCGATATCTGACATCGTAACCCTCCTTTACTGACCTTCCCTTCGTTAGTCATTTCATTCTTCTATAAATTTAGAGCTTTTTCGAGCGGTTAAGTGCAATTTTCCTTTCAAATTGTGCCCTTGCACGCATATAAACTGTGAAGTCCGCCGAATAAAATCTACACCCCTTTTATTAGATCACGAATAGTTTATCTCAACTCATAGTTTAATCAGGGAGTTCTGTAGAATAAGGCCCAATGAAACATTGGAGGTTATCATGCCAATCTCACTTATCTTGGCCACTTTTGCCCTCATCGCTCTTGGCGCATGGGTGTTCTTTCGTTTCTACAGCAAACATTACGTTGGTGAAGATGCGCCAGAACAAAGTGTTCAAGTCACGATTTTAGACAAACAAGCGATCGATGTGCCGGATGCGCAGCCGGGACAGGACGACCAAGAATATTGGATTTATGTGCAACGTGGCCCAATCGGCCCGAAACGAGAATTCCAAATTGGTGTGCACTATTACCACGCGCTTAATCCAGGTGATAAAGGCACCCTGACCTACTGCGGCGACAAATTCCTACATTTCGCAATCAAACGCTAACTTACGGCAGCAACCAACGAGTCTTGGCTGATTTCGAGAACAAATAACTCATCGCCAAGGCTCCCGCCCCACTTAACACAATCCACACAGGGATCACCCATCCCGGATGACCGGTATACCAACCGAACTCTTTCATCGGCCATAAAAAGATTGGGTGAAGTAAGTAAATGCCCAAGCTGTGCTGGCTGATAAAACTCACCACTTTCTGCACGTTCTTCGGCAACCCTTCCCCAAAATACCGACACAGCATAAAAATCATCGATGCCGCCAAAATCACGTTCAATGTTTTGTATGACAACCAACGCCCCACGGTGTATTTCTCTGCTTCTAAACTGTTGGTCACCACCATGGTGAATGTTACGGCTAACGCCACCAATCCAAACCCAGTGAACAACGTCACCATAGAACGATTTAGTGGCACTTTTTGAAACAGCACATAGCCCAAAGGCAGATAGCCCATATAGAGCCACATTTGGTTACTCCATGGCCCATCAATCTTGAACAGGAATAACGTGCTAGTGAACATCCAAAAAGCCAGATAGGTATAGAGGACATTGTCATCAACATTACGTGCCATCCATTGGAATAGAGGAATCACGAAATACAGTGGAATAAAGTAATAGAAGAAGCCTAAATGGTAATAGGTGGCATGAAACGGACTATTACTCAGCACTTCTTTGACGGTTTCAAAATCGAACCCTTGTGCCGTCCAACCCGATAGATACGCGTAGAACGTCGACCAAATTAGAAAAGGCACCAACACCTTCCCCAAACGCCGCTTCACGTAATACTTGCCATCAAAAGGACGTGTATCACTGAGCATCAGAGCGCCCGTAATCAAAATAAATACCGGCACCGCCCATCGGGTCACGCTGTTCACTCCAACGGCGGTGAGCCATTGGTCCATTGGGATCACGCCCAACTCGTTTCGATAAGGCGCCAAGACATGAATAGCGATCACAGCCACTGCGGCGACGCAGCGCAATAAATCAAAAAACAGAACCCTTTCTCTCATATCCTTTCCTACCTTGGATCGCTTATCGTTTATAGCATAGGGCAATTTTCACTCAATTAAATAGTTAACAATCTGTTTTTGCTTATTTTTAACCCAACAATGACCTGTTAATTGTATTTAACCGATAAATACTGCTGAACAGAATCAATTGAAACAAAGCGATATGTGACCAACACTTTCTTGAATATGAAACAGATATAATTCACAGAACCCCCTAGGATACTGAGCACATTACAAAGAAAGGTCTTGTTATGAAGAAAACATTATTGGCGTCACTCGTATGTGTAGTGGCTTTAGCTGGATGTAATCAAAAGGAAGAGACCGTGGCACCTGCCCAATCGCAACCGGAAGCGAACCCAATCTGTAACTTAGAAAAACTGCCCGGCGGATGGTCACAAAGTGACATGACCGATGAAGCGCAACCATTGCTTGATGTGGTACTCGCGCAAATGAACACTTCCGCTAAGTTAAAGCAAATCCTCAGTGTTCGCACTCAGGTGGTAAGCGGCATGAATTACGCGATTGAATTTGAAATGGATAATGGCGAAATCTGGAATACGATTGTCTACCGCTCGTTAGACGACGAAATCAAGATGACGCAACCTGCAAAACTTGGACGCTTCTGCTCATAATATGCAGACATAAAAAATGGCTCCCGATTGGAGCCATTTTTATTCACGATGTTCTGTTCAACCCATCACATTCATCAGAACTAAGCCGTGGCGATATTAGCTTTGGGTAACTTAATCGAAATCAACGTTGTCAGCGCCAAGAAAGCGAAAGAGACCCACAAACACGCCGCTAGTCCTGCTTCTTGGTAAATCCACCCCGACAACACCGTGCCAATCAAACGTCCCATGGCGTTGGCCATGTAGTAAAAACCGACATCCAACGAGACGCCGTCGCCTTTGGCATAGCTCACAATCAAATACGAATGCAGCGAAGAGTTAATGGCAAAGACCGCACCAAAAATCATCAGCCCAACCACAATCACGATTTCCGGCTGCCAACCAATTTGTACTCCGTAAGCAATCCCGCCCGTGATTAAGGCAAGAACCCCCGCCCACACTAATGCCGCACTTCCATCAGGCACGCGACCCTGCGCTTTACCCGTAATGCGCGGCGCAAAACCTTGCACAAAGCCATACGCGATCACCCATGATGCTAAAAAGCCACCAACCCACAAGTGATCCCAGCCAAATACGCTGCCGAGATAAACCGGCAAAGCCACCACAAACCAGACATCCCGCGCACCAAACAGGAACATGCGCGCTGCGGACAAGATGTTGACCGATTCAGACTTAGAAAAGATGTGGCTAAACTTAGGCTTATTTTTCGCTTTGCCCATGTCGGCTTCTAGCCAGATCATGCTGAAAATGAACACTACCGCGAGCACACTCGCCATAATAAACATCGAGTTTTGGAAACCCACCCAAGACAACAACAAGCCACCGACAAAGAAACCCGCCCCTTTGAGTGCGTTCTTCGAGCCCGTCAAAATCGCCACCCATTTGTAAAGCGCGCCTTGCTGCTCATCTGGTACTAGCGTCTTAATCGCACTCTTTGCACTCATCTTGTTGAGGTCTTTAGCGATGCCAGACAAAGCTTGCGCAGCCATCACCCAAGGAATCGTCAGCCAAGCGTTGGGCACTGCCAACATTAACAACGCAAACACTTGCATCGCTAGGCCAATATTCATGGTTTTGTTCAGGCCTAACCGGGCCCCTAACCAACCACCAATCAGATTGGTCACCACGCCAAAAAATTCATAGAAAAGAAAGAGCGAGGCAATGGCTAACGTGGAATAACCCAAGTCGTGAAAATAGAGCACCACCAGCATACGCAGCGCTCCGTCGGTTACGGTAAAGTTCCAATAGTTAAACGTCACTAGCATGTACTGACGAATACTTTTGCTCAATTGAGAAATCATATTGACCTCTTATGTACAGCGATAGACGCATTTAGATCATCATGTTCTAAATACTGATTAACCTGTACACCAGCCATAAGGCGATACAACCTTAGTTCAAGTTTACAAACACGCTGGCATTTATAATTTAAAATTAATAATCAATAAAAACAAAAGTTTAAATTACCACCTTCCGTTTTATTACTGAGCTATATTCCATTATAAAAACCAGACAATAGCTTTTGGATCATGATGTTCCAAAAGCTATTTAAGCTGATCACGCGTCTTTTGCCACCCGTTCGATGTACTCAAGCTGCACTGGTTTGGTAAACGCGCCTGGGCGCAGTGCCTGAACTTCTCGCACGATATCGTCCAGCGTCCATTCTTTTTCTAGCAGTAAGTGAGCTGCGAATAAACCAGTGCGACCCGAGCCGCCCATGCAGTGCATCGCGACTTTGCCATCTTGAGCAAGAATCGCATGCAGTTCAGGGCTAGCTTGTTGCCACTTCATCGCGAAATCCTCACTGGGTGCGCAATCATCTTCAATCTCGATCTGGAACCATTTCATACCCAGTTGTTGGGTAACTTCACCCAAATCCGCGACGTCTTTCGATGCTAGCTCAGCATTGTCCAATGCCGTAACCACGGCTTGAACACCCTGCTCTTTTAATTGCTGTAAAGACGTTTGCAAATCGACGTCTTTCGTACCCGGGCACGGTGTTAAAACTAATGCACCAGAGTCCAAATCTAATTGCCATGTAGGATGAGACATTGTGAACTCCTATTAAGCCAAACCAACTTTACGAACCAATTCTGCGGTGCGCGTTGCGTAACCCATTTCATTGTCGTACCACGCGTAAATCTTCACCATGCGAGAACCAACGACCATTGTTGAGAGTGCATCAACGATGGTTGAGCGTTGATCGCCTTTGTAATCGATCGACACCAACGGACGCTCTTCAAAGCCAAGAATGCCTTTTAGCTCACCTTCTGACGCTTCTTTCAGCAAAGCATTCACTTCTTCTGCGGTGGTATCGCGTTTCACATCGAAGATGATGTCTGTCAGTGACGCATTCGCCAACGGGACACGCACTGCGTGGCCGTTAATCTTGCCTTTTAAATCAGGGAAAATTTCCACAATCGCAGTCGCACTGCCCGTGGTGGTCGGGATAAGACTCATGCCACACGCACGGGCACGACGCAGATCTTTGTGCGGTGAATCCAAAATGGTTTGCGTATTGGTCAAATCATGAATCGTCGTGAAAGAGGATTGCTCAATGCCCAATTTCTCATGAATGACTTTTACTACTGGTGCGATGCAGTTGGTCGTGCACGAAGCCGCTGTCACGATACGATGTTTGTCAGGATCGAAAATGTGGTCGTTCACGCCAACAACGATGTTCGCAATACCTTCTTCTTTCACTGGTGCGCTAACCACCACTCGCTTCACGCCCTGATCGAGATATTGGTCAAGGTACGATGTTTTGCGGTGCACGCCTGTCGCTTCAATCACAACATCACAACCAGACCAATTCACTGCATCGATGTCGCGATGCTGTGTCGTCGCGATGCGCTTGCCATTGATGACGAGTTCATTTCCCTCAACCTGCACTTCATGGTGCCAACGGCCTTGAACAGAGTCGAACTCCAATAAGTGGCCCAACGTTGCTGCATCGCCCGCCACATCATTGATTTGCACAAATTCCAATTCTGGCCAATCGAATGCCGCGCGCAGCGCCAAACGCCCAATGCGCCCAAACCCGTTAATCCCTACTTTAATCGTCATAGTCTTACCCTTTAATCTTCAACCTTGAATCTTTGTTCGCTGTTAACAGCAAGCCTCACGACTTTTATCGTGCAAGCGTGTAATGTCGTCTTGGTATTCTTGCTTCAAGCAATTCGATGCTACTAAGTCTTCAATCAACTTGCGCATCCATCCTGGCAATTGCTGCGATAACTCGTAGTACACCCATTGTCCCTGACGCTTATCGACTAAAATGCCACTCGATCTTAACTGAGCAAGATGACGAGAAACTTTCGGCTGACTCTCTTGCAATGCAAACGCCAAATCACCTACGCAAATTTCTCCTTCGCGGGCCACCAGCATTAAGCAGCGCACACGAGTCTCGTCAGATAAAAGCTTGAAAAACTGATGTGGAAGCATAGTTAACATACCTATATATGGATATGCGTATATGTTTATTTAATTGTGCCAAGGCGTCAAGAGCCATGCCCTTGCCTTCATAAAAGTTTCATACTAATAGAGAGAATTAGACCGTGACGACGCTTTGGCTCCAGCGAACCGCTTCACTTAACGAGGCTTTGACTTCATCGAATGACAAACCCAACTGACCCGAGAGCTTTTCGACGCCATGCCAATCTGCTCGCTCGTAGCATTCTTCTAGTGAGATCAGCACGCCGTACTCACCCTTACGATGCAGTAATGCTTGCTGCACAGAATCACTCAACGGCAGTTGCTTCACCAAGGCTTCGATCGATAAGTCGAGCATGGCATCTAAGATCGACAATAAGCCGACCATAAAGCCTTGCTCATTGAGATGAGAAAAAGGTTGGTAACGCGACATCAGCTCACAGAACTGGGCACGTTGCAAAGAGAGGTTGTACAACTCACGCGGTTTGTTGCTTGAGATGTAAGACGCCACCACCAAAGAGACAAATTGCTTCAGCTTGTCTTGACCAAGGTAAATCAGCGCCTGACGGAACGAACTGATTTCCACCTCTAATGTGGTGATCTGGGTATTCACAAAACGCAGTAACTTGTACGACAAGGCCACATCTTGCGTAATGATGCTTTCAATGCGGTCAAAATCCGGCTCTGGCGCGCAGACTTCCCGAAACAGTTGTAACGCTAACACCTGCTCCGGACTGACGTATTTGGTTTGCGACACCAATGGCTTGCTAAAAAAGTAGCCTTGAAAGAATTTAAAACCCGCCGCTTTGGCTTGCTCAAACTCTTCTGCGGTTTCGACGCGTTCCGCTAAAAAGTGATATTTGACGCGCTTGGCGAGGTGGGTTTTAACCAGTTCACACGCTTTTTCTAGCCCCATCGCCATGATATCGAGTTTAACGATGTGCACATAAGGTAAGAAGCGACGCCACTCCGGCGTTAAGGTGAAATCATCCAGCGCGATCAAATAACCTTCTCGATATAACTCGCGAATTGCATCGAGAAGATCATCGGTAGGTTGGCAAGTCTCTAAGACTTCTACGACGATTTTGTTTTTTGGCAAGCTGCGAGGCAAACGGCGTACCAAGCTCTGATGAGGAAAGTTGATGAAGCATCGCGAAGACGCAATCACTGGGTTAGTACCCAGTGATAGAAAGTTCTCGACGATTAATCGGTATGTCGCTCGGTTTGATTCGATATGAGCGGGATAGGCGTTGCTTTCTCCATCTCTAAATAACAATTCATAACCCAGCGTCTGTCTTTTACGGTTAAAAATCGGCTGACGAGCGACATACGTTGTATTCATGCGATAGAACTACCTATAAATGGCTTAGGATTTTGCAGCCGCTAATAATGCGCCACAACCCATAAACATTGAACCGAATACTTTGTTAATTTTACCCATGATCTTGTCTGAACGGATAAAGCGTCCCATCTGCGCCGCTAACGTGGTGTAACCCAACATTACGCACGCATCAATTACCACTGTCGTCACCCCTAGCGCCAACAATTGCGTCAGTTGGTCTTTTGCAGGGTCGATAAACTGTGGGAACAACGCCACCAAAAAGACGATCGATTTAGGGTTAGTCAGGTTAATTAAAACGGCTTTATACAATAATGCGCTACCTGACATCTCTTTGTGACTCTCATTGGCAATCAAGCCTGAAGTATCACGCCATTTCTGAATACCCAACCATACAAGGTAAGCCGCGCCTACCCATTTAATGATAGTAAACGCAGTTGCCGATTGTGCCACCAGCGCACCGATGCCAGCGCCAACCAAGGCGATGTGAATCGCGAGCCCGATTTGCAGACCAACAATCGCGCCAAGCGATTTACGCGTGCCGTAACTCAAGCCATTGCTGATTGAGTTAACCGTGCCAGAACCCGGAGCCAAACTAAAAACGATTGCAGTTACCACATAGGCCAACCAAACGTGGGTATCCATTGCATTTCCTCACTAATTCTTCGATGATACATCGCGTCTACAATGTATCTTCAGGTAATCGACTAATGGCTACTAACCATTCACCTTTGACTTATACTCAAGAGACTTTATTTGAGCAAGCAATTGGTGGTCCGATCGCAGCACTTTGGCAAACTCGCCAAGAGGGCTTTGTTAAAGGGACAGAGAAAAAGAAAATCTACTGGTGCAAACTCACCAACCCTGAACACAAAAAAGCCGTGCTGATCGTCAATGGCCGCATCGAATCTTCCTGGAAGTACCAAGAGCTGTTTTACGATCTCTACCGCCAAGGTTACGATGTGTATTCCTTTGACCACCGAGGACAAGGTTTATCAGATCGCCTATTATCTGACTCTGATATGGGTCACGTCTATGACTTTACTGACTATATTGATGATATGGACGTGGTGATCAAACAACACGACCTTAAACAATATCAGCAGTGCTTTATCATCGCGCACTCCATGGGCGGTGCCATCGCGACGCGCTACCTGCAAACCCACCCAGAGCACCCATTCACTGGTTTGATTTTAAGCGCCCCCATGTTTGGCATTAACTTGCCGTGGTACTTATCGCCTATCGCTATCCCAGTGACGCAAATTCTTTCTGCCGTGTCACCACTGCCGCGTTATGCGCCGGGCCACAAGCCGTACTTTCCCAAGCCTTTTGAGGACAATCCTCTCAGCCAAAGCGCAGGCCGCTACCAGTGGTTTCGCAATCTCTATACAGAAAAACCGGAACTGCAAGTCGGCGGACCAAGCACGCGCTGGGTATGGCAAGGACTCATGGCAGCGAAACAGTGCTTTTTGTTAACTCGCCAAGTAAAAGTGCCTGTGCTACTGGTTCAAGCAGGCAATGATCGTATCGTCAGCAATCTCGCGCAAAAACGCTTTATCGAGAAGCTGCGTAAAACCAATCCTCATGCGGCATTGCTTTCTATTGAAGGCGCACAACATGAAATCTTGTTCGAAACAGACCAGTACCGCAATCAAGCGCTCGATGCAATCTTCCGCTTTATGGATGACCCTACTTCGTCGTCAGACGAAAAAATGCAATAAGAGTTGTAGGCGACCACTTCACCGCAATGATTAAAGAGGAAATGTCTCTCAAACGATTTACCCTCTTTTTCATCCTTATTTTGGCGTACACTGCTTGCGTCTGTTTCGCCCACCTCGCACGTTTAACGAGGAAAGCAGGCAGCATTAAGTTCCCCCGCATTCGGAGCAGTATGATCTAGTCAGTCTACTGTACTCCGTTTGCAATCAACCTGTTCCACTCTATCCAAACCGTTTACGAGGGCTTCATGAGCACATCGCTACCTTGCAAAGAGATCACTAAAATCGTTGCCTCAGATCTGGATGGCACGTTACTGGCACCAAACCATCAGCTAAGTGCTTACTCAAAAGAGACGCTAAAAGCGCTGCATGAAAAGGGTTACACCTTTGTCTTTGCAACGGGTCGCCACCACGTAGACGTTGCAAGCATTCGTCGCCAAGTGGGCATTCCGGCTTACATGATCACCTCAAACGGTGCGCGTGTTCATGACCAAAACGATCAACTGATGTACAGTGAAAACGTACCTGCGGATTTGGTTCAAGGCGTGATCGACACGATCAAACATGATCACGAAATACTTATCCACATGTATCAAAACGACAGTTGGCTGATGAACAAAGACGACGAAACACTGCGTGATTTCCATGACGAATTCACATACGTCTTATTCGATGAAGACCAAGCGCCAACCGACGGCATTGCGAAAATTTTCTTCACCCATCCAGCGCAAGATCATGAACGTTTGGTGGTGTTTGAAAACAAACTGCGTGAACAGTTTGGCGATAAATTGAATATCGCGTTCTCTACTCCTTGGTGCTTAGAAGTCATGAGTGCGGGCGTTTCGAAAGGCCACGCGCTACAAGCAGTCGCGGAAACTCTGGGTTTAACGCTCGAAAACTGCATTGCATTTGGCGACGGCATGAATGATGTAGAAATGCTATCAATGGCAGGCAAAGGCTTAGTAATGGGCACATCACACGAGAAAGTGATGAAAGCGCTGCCAAACAATGAAGTGATTGGCAGCAACGCAGACGATGCCGTGGCGCATTACCTGCAAGATCACCTGCTCTAACCCTTGGGTTAACAACAAAATCACGAAGGGCTGCAATTTGCAGCCCTTTTTTATCTCTGGCTTGGTAACTTCTCTTTGCCAAGAATCGCTTCCCACTCATCTTCGGTCACAGGCATGATCGAAAGGCGATTTCCGCGTTTCACCAGTGGCATGTTCTCAAGTTCAGGCATCGCTTTCATGACCGACAGTGGGATCACCCGCGCGGTTTTACGCACAAACTCAATATCGACCATGATCCAACGAGGGTTATCTGGGTCCGATTTTGGGTCGTAATAATCACTTTCTAGGTCGAACTGAAAATGGTCGGGATAGGCTTCTCGCACGACTTTGGCAATCCCCGCCACGCCAACATTTTTACAGGAAGAGTGGTAAATCAGGACGAAATCGCCCACCTTTACTTGGTCACGCATCATATTGCGCGCCTGATAATTACGAACTCCCTCCCAACATGAAACCTTTTGGGTTCTAAGCGTGTCAATAGAAAAGGTATCTGGTTCTGTTTTAAATAACCAATATGCCATAATGCCATCCGATGCCGATTGAGTAACAATAATGAGGAAGATATAACATGAAGGCTTTGAAAAACCCAGTGGCACTCGCCACTCTGTTGGTTCTGCAAGCATGTAGTTCGCAACCGCCACAATCTGGCGCGGAAACACCAACCTCTCCACCAGCATCATTAGATAAGCCTGAAACCATTCAACCTCAAACTTTTATGTTGCGCGGCAAAGTAATCATCGGCCATGAAAGCCAATACATCATGCCTTGCGGCAGCGACAAGCAATATTGGTTGCAACTGTCACCACAACAAATTCAACGCGCCATTAAGCTCGGCAATGAACCGTACCAAACCATGTATGGCGAAGTCATCGGTCATCTTAATCCTCCGGGCATTGATGGTTTCTCTGCGGATTTCGATGCCAACTTTGTGGTTGAGCAAGTGAACTTCCTCACCACCGAAAACCCAAATCGTTGCAGCCAACCGCAAAAGCCGACGCGTGTATTTGGCAACGAGCCGTCTTGGGCAGCCAGTTTTGAAGCCAATGCGCTTAAGTTCCAACAGATGGGTAAAACCACCGAAATGCTGTCTATTCAAAGCAGTCAACTGCAGCCGCGCCAACGCACTTATAGGCTTGATGATGGTGAACTGCGTATGACGGAAAACCTCTGTTCAGACACCATGAGCGACTCTTTATATGGCTGGAAAGCAACACTCAAACACGATGGAAACACTTACCAAGGGTGTGGCATGGCAGCGAACGTTGATGCAACGCTTAGCTGGGCAAATACCTATGTAGCCACCTCAACGCAATCACAAGGTTTTGAGGTGCAAATGACCTTAAACCCTGACCACAGCGCCACGACGAAATACAGCTACTCAAACGGTCAAGACCCATTAGTGGAACGCGGTTTCTGGCAACAGTTGAGCCCGTCGCAAGTTCAAGTTGTGATGACCCACCACCAGCAACAACGTTTGATGTCTGAGCGACTCTTTACGCGCGAAGGCAACCAACTCAAAGCCACCAAGGAAAAAGTGGGCAGCATGGTGTACCCGATCGCCGATGGTGGCTTAGTGCTTTACCCAGCAACCGTTCGTGATGCAGGCGTTCAACAACCGGCGACGAAGCGTGCAGACCAACCTATCGGCAGCGCTGACGTCCCATCCAGTGCCGATTTCGATTCCAAAGTCGATGCTGCGGTACGTAACTACTTCTTCATCCATCAAACCGACCCAAGCAATAACCAATACCGCTGGCTAACGTACGATCTCAATGGTGATGGTAATGAAGAACTGCTGGTTCAATTGGATTGGTGCGGCTCAGGCGGTTGTACGCTCTTGGTGTTCGAAAACCATGAAAAAGAATGGCGCTTCAATAGTCGAATTACACTGGTAAGAAGCCCAATAATGCTCGGCCAACAAACGTCGCACGGTTGGCGCGACCTGATTTTCGATGTTAGTGGCGGTGGCGCAACACCAGCAAAACATGTCATGCAGTACACTGGCGTAAGCTACCCTCTGAACCCGAGCATGGCACCAACAGCCACACCAGAACAAATCAGTGGTGTTCGTCTGTTCTCGGATGGTATTAGCCCAGTGCGTGAAGGGGTTCGACTGTAATGTCACAACCGTGTCCCCATTGCGGTTTTCAGTTCAACTGTATTTGCTCGCTGGTGCCTAAACTCACCAGCAAGCACGACATACTGCTATTGATGCACCCAAATGAGCTTACTCGTGACACCAATACGGGCCAGCTATTACAGCATTGCCAACTCAACGTCGAGCAAGCAATCTGGGATCGCAAACAACCACCAGCAGAGTTGCTCACTCGCTTGGCTAATCCATCACTGTACCCAGTGATTCTATTCCCAAGCGAAGAAAGCATCACACTCGAACATGTGGAAATGCAAAGCCAGCAACAAGCCAAAATGCCGCTGTACATTATTTTGGATGCCACCTGGCAAGAAGCACGCAAGATGATCAATAAGAGTCGCTGGTTAGAAGGTATCCCTACCATGGGACTTTCCGTACTCGCCGATTCTCAATATCAACTGCGACGTAATCAGCAACAAGGCAATTTGTGCACCTTTGAGGTTGCTGCCCACTTATTAGGTCAACTTGGTGAGCAGGATAACCAACAGCAAATGCATACGTTTTTTGCTCACTACCTTGTACTGTTCCAAGCCGAGAAAAGTGGCCATGCTCTCAAACCGTCACCACGCTCTCTCGAATAAACCCAATCGACGAAACAAAAAACGCAGCCAAGGCTGCGTTTTTTTATTGGCATTGTTTCACGTGAAACACGACTAAAACAGACGCGTAGGTTCACCTAAGTAGTAGCCTTGCAGATAATCGACGCCCATATCCTGCGCGATTTTGCACACCTCTCGATTGTGCACAAACTCCGCGACCGTTTCTGCATTAAACACCTGGCACAAACGCACCAACTGAGAAGCTATTTTTCGCTGCTTTAAATCCTTATCGATGTCTCGAATCAAGCTGCCATCCAGCTTTATCACTTCCGGCTCTAGCTTTAAGATCTCATCAATATTGGAGTATCCAGAACCAAAATCGTCCACGATAATGCGCGCACCCAGTTTTCTGAAATGGCTGCACACTTCTATCATACGACCGTAATCTTTAATCTGTTCAGACTCCAGCACTTCCAGCCCTATCCGCGTCGAGTCATTCAACTGGCTGATTTCATGCTCCAGCAACATCAACGTTTTGTCGCTCAACAAATCTTGCGGAGACAAGTTAATCGAGAAATCCCCTTTCTTATCTCGCATGTAATGCAGCGTCGAGCGGATCATGTGACGACTCAATCTGGTGTACAAATGCGTGTCTGAGATGATCGGTAAAAATCGCCCTGGAGCAATCACTGTTCCGTCTTCTTCTAAAATCCGCACCAGACATTCTTGGCTGGCAGGAAGATGACTGTAAGCGTGCACAATCGGTTGGCTATACGTAATAATGTTCTGCTTGAGAATCGCTCGGCTGACGCAACTCAACCACCCTAGTTGCTCTTTACGTACATCTTCACTGACTTCGATGTCTTTAGCGTTGCAAATATGCGTGTTGCTGCGAACGCCAGAACGACGCGCTTCTATGCCTTTTAATAAGAGCTCATCAGGAGAAGCCGAAGGAAAATCACGACGGCTAACCAAGCCACCACACAAGGAAATAGACAGGTAATCAATTTCGCGCAGGCCGAGCGGCTCAAAGTTAGTTTGCTCAACCGCATCAGCAAAACGAGTAAAGTGCTGTTTGATAGTCTCGCTACTTTGTTCAGCCTTAAACACAAAAGCCCACTCACCTACACCAATGCTGTACAGTTGCAGCGCCGCTGGCATGCCTAAGCGCTTTCTCAATCGATTGGTAAAATGCATCGACAGATCTTTGAGCAGCTGGTCTCCGACTCGATACCCGTACTTTTCGTTGATGTGGCTGAAATTGAGCAGCTTAAGCGTTAACAAATGCTCGTCACAATCGATGTGACTTAAGCGCTCTTGCAGCGCCACGCGATTTTGCAGCCCCGTGCGACTGTCACGACGGTAGCTTTCTTGTAACTTGCGAGTTTGACGATCAAGTTGATAACCCATGTGAGCGTTCATATGATTCAAATCGCCAATCGCATTGCGTATTAAGCTAAACAGCGGTGAAATCGAAGCGCTCACTTGCGGTTTAGGCAAATTCAGCGATTGCACCTCATCGCCTTCGCGCATCGCAAGGTACGTCAAACTGTGGTGAAGAATTTCTGGCTGGCCAATGTCACCATGTATTTCACCCATGCAGTAGCTGCCAAAGGTCGCGGCAATATCCATAAACGCCTGCACTTCATCGCTGCTATCAATAAAATCCAACCGCGAGGCACAGTTGTAAATCATCACTACTTCAGGCTGATGCATGGCAAGTTCCACCACCCCATGACGCACTTGTTCTAACGTCAGAGAAGGATGGTTATAACAAAACTGAACCTCATCACCGAGGCACCACGGCCTATCGAAACTCATGCTTCCATCGGCGTGAAGTTCTGTGACGGTACAAACTTCCTTGCGCCCCAACGTCTCTCGATACAACGGGAAACTGAGTAATTGGTTAATCGTCACGTCGTGCCCGTCGGCAAGATAATGCTTATAAACATCGAGGGCTTTACGCTCTCCTAAGCAATACAAGCGCGTGCCTTTCGCATGCGTCACTTTGTGCGGCATGCCGATTGGGTTCCACTCGGAATACGCGTCTGTCCAAGTTTTCAAAGTATCACTGTGCAAAGCCACTGCCACTACGGCGTTGTCGTATGTCTGGTTTTGATAGAGCACCCAACAACCGTCTTCTATGGTCTGCGCTAATCCACCAGACACTCGCACGTTTTCGGTCGCAAAAGTTTGATACAAAGGATAATCACGACGTTCGATTTGCACGGCAAAACTGATGATGACTTGAGAGTTGCTTTGTAACTGCAGCGAACGTTTGAGCTCGCCACCGTCTATATCGGGAGAGAAAGAATACGCTTGGACGGCAGACGTTAGCGTGGTTTGGTCAAACTCAATCAGGTTGATGAGGCAGCCAGAGGTAAAAATGTCGCCATCCAAAATTACATTGCGAGTACTGTGACCGATGACATGAGCATTGGGCAACATCGACAAAACCGCTTTGGCGAGTGCAGCCGCACATTCTCGCGATTGCGTAGACAAAATTTGCACCAAATACTGTTTATCTGGGTGCAACTGAGAAGTGACTAAAAAGTCATTAAGCTGACTTACATCGTGGACCCGTTTGGAAAAAGCTCGCATGTACCCTACTACTGCCGTAACACTATTTTCACCACGATGAGTGGCGTCGTTATTTTTACTTTAGGCTTAGTAATTTACGTTTCTTTTTGATGCTTTTCTAGGCACAAAATGACTTTAGAATGGATTAATGCGAAAGCAATTAAAAAAGTGTGAGTAACGGCTGCAAACTATTGATTTCAATGTCAGGTAACGTACGTGTTCTTGAATGATTAATGACATTTTTATTCATATCATTAAACCAACATGCGGCAAAACCCGCTAACTTTGCACCATGTACATCCGTCGTGAGGTGGTCACCAACATGCAGAATGTTTTCGGCAGGTAAATCGAGAAACTGCTGCGCTTTGACAAACAAATCGGCAGCAGGCTTGGCGAGACCGTCAGGGCCCGCTTTTAATACGCATTGGAAGTATGGCGTCAAACCGATTTTATCTAAGTCGACATTACCATTGGTGATCGCCACCAGAGGAATGCGTTCTCCCAACTCCGCCAATACATCGAGACTTTGCTGCGGCACGTCAAACTGACTGCGCCATTCCAACGCCAGTTGCACGCCCTCTTCCGCTGCGACTTGAGCTTGCGCTTCATCATAGCCAACGGATAGAAAAGCATGCTTTAGCTGCACTAGGCGCCAAAGCGTCACATCGCTTTTGAGATCTGGACGTTGCTGGAGCACATGTTTTTTTACCTGCAACCAGTCGGCCTTTTCCATGTGCGCCACTGCAGGATGCGTTTGTTGCAACCAGGTCAGTAACTCGCGCTCCATACGAACAATCACTGGATGGTTGTCATACAGCGTGTCATCCAGATCGAATGTCATGGCCTTAATCGGCTCGATACGGCGGTAAAATTTCATGCTTTGGCTCACTCCCCGTTCTTTTTGCGGGCGCGTGGGTGGGCTTGGTCATACGCTTGCGCTAGATGCTGGAAATCCAAGTGTGTGTAGATTTGGGTCGTCGATATGTTCTCGTGACCTAAAAGCTCTTGCACCGCACGTAAGTTGTTGCTCGACTCCAGCATGTGCGTAGCAAATGAGTGGCGCAACTTATGTGGGCTAATGTGACTGGCTACAGACTGTTTTTGTCCCCACTCGGCCATGCGTTTTTGCACGCTACGGTGCGAAATACGGGTTCCGAGTTTAGACACAAACAATGCAGGTTCACCTGGCGCTGCTAAGTCACCACGAACGCGTAGCCACTTACCAACCCATTCCGTTGCCATCCCCGAAAAAGGCACTTTACGTTCTTTGTCACCTTTACCGATAACACGAAGCTCGCCACTGCGCAGCTGCACATCTCGCACATCCACACTGACCAACTCGGCTAAACGCAGGCCGGCACCGTACATCAGCTCCATCATTGCGCGATCGCGGATCGCCAACGGGTCATCTTCATTCACTTCGAGCAGTTGATTCACTTCATCCACATCGAGGTTTTTTGGCAGCGGGCGCTTTTTACGAGGTGCAGACACCCCTTTGGCAGGGTTGGCTGACATCTCACCACGCAAAATCAAGAAATCGAAAAAGCTACGCAGCGAAGACAAGCGCGTAGCTAAGCTGCTGGCCTTCATGCCTTCTCGCATGCCTTTACCCGCAAGTTGTCGAACCCAGCCAGCATCAACTTGAGACCAATCTTTCAGTCCCATTTCGGCAAGATGCTGCGCCATGGTTTCCAACTGTTGCTTGTAATTGCGTTGAGTGTGCAAGCTGAGCCCCTTTTCGCTTCGCAAGAATTCGTAGAAGCGTTCAAGAGGCTTTTGAAGACTATTTGGCAGAGGAGTGTTGGGAGTTGTCGTCATCGTAACTTTGCCATACCAATGTTTGAGCAAGATGTGCCACTACTAAGGATAGGTGACGCAAAAACAAGGTATCCATATCTGGTTGGAAATGACCGCCATCTTCGCTAGAAAACGCAAGCACGCCAAGCGTCTGCTTCTTCACTAGCGGCAGTACCACATAGGAACCCATTTCTGGCACATCCATATTGCCAAACAACGCTTCACGATCCACTTTACGCAAACGGCCCAAATAAGCCTCTTTGCCATTTAGGTGGTTGGTCGCAAAACGCTGGTAATGTTCTTTGCTAAGTTGCGTCGATGCATCGCATTGGCTAAACAAGCGAACATACGCACGCAGTCCGAGATCTTTGGCTTTTAGCTCTATCGCGCTAATAACTTGCTTGAAGTCACCGCACTTTAGAATCGAGCCCTGCAAATCCATGAACTCGTAGAAGGTACGATCGTTGTTTGCCGCAAGCGACATTAACGTGGTGATCTCTTCTTCAAGCTCTTCAATACGCTGACGCTGGCGATTCATTTGAATATGCACCAACGAAACCGTACCTAAATCCGAATGTGGAAAAGACAGACGATCCACCAGCTCAGGGCGCTCAACAAAAAAATCAGGGTGATCTTTTAGGTATTCAGCCACCACTTCTGCAGTTAATGCGTCAGCTTCAACTTGAGACAAACCGTTTCCTTTTTCTTTGACTAGCACGACAGTTGACCATCAAATACGTGCGTGGCTGGGCCGGTCATAAAGAGTGGTTTACCTGGGCCTTGCCAAGAAATATGCAGCTCACCACCAGGTAGCGATACTTTCACACTCTCATCCAAAAGTCCTTGCAAAATACCCACAGCCACCGCGCCACATGCGCCGCTACCACAAGCTTGTGTTTCACCTGCGCCGCGCTCGTAAACTCGAAGACGAATGTGGTCACGACTCACCACTTGCATAAAGCCAGCGTTCACACGTTCAGGGAAGCGTTCGTGTGATTCAAGCAGCGGACCTAGAGTGTCCACATCTGCGGTATCCACGTCATCCACTACTGTCACCACATGCGGGTTACCCATGCTGACGGCACCACAAAACAGCGTCTTGTCACCCGCGCGCATGATGTAGGTTTTTTCTTTCTGCTTCGCTTTGAACGGAATTTTGTTCGGTTCAAACTCTGGCACACCCATGTTGACCGTCACTTCACCGTCGTCTTCCACATCAAGAATCATCTTACCTTTCTTGGTGCTCACGCTGATGCTGTATTTATTGGTCAACCCTTTCAAACGAACAAAACGCGCGAAACAGCGCGCGCCGTTGCCGCATTGCTCCACTTCACTGCCATCGGCATTAAAAATGCGATAGTGGAAGTCGGTTTCAGGATCATAAGGTGCTTCTACCACAAGCAATTGGTCAAAACCGACGCCAGTGTGACGATCCGCCAAACGACGGATCAAGTCTTGCGAGAAAAACACGTTCTGGGTAATGCAGTCGACGACCATGAAGTCGTTGCCCAAACCGTGCATTTTGGAAAAGTGGAAATGCATTTGTTGTGTGTTACTCCGGTAGAATCTGTTCCAGCTGCCACAAACTGGTCAGCTCTTCACGCTGGCGAACAAGGTGGCTTTGATTACCATCCACCATTACTTCTGCCGCTCGGGTACGAGTATTGTAGTTCGAAGACATCACAAAACCATAGGCACCTGCTGAACGAACCGCGAGTAGATCACCTTCTTGCAAAACGAGCGCGCGATCTTTACCCAAGAAGTCACCAGTTTCACAAATCGGGCCAACCAAATCGTAAGTTTGTGGCTCACCATTACGAGGGGAAACAGGCACAATATCTTGCCAAGCTTGGTACAGTGCTGGACGCATCAAGTCATTCATCGCCGCATCAATGATGGCAAAGTTTTTATGCTCAGTGTGTTTGAGGAATTCCACACGGGTGAGCAAAATACCGGCGTTTGCTGCAATCGCACGGCCTGGTTCAAAAATCAGTTCTAGGTCTTGATGATTTTCAAGACGCCCCAACAACGCTTTCGCGTAATCAGAAGGCTGAGGCGGTAATTCATCACGATATACCACGCCTAAACCACCACCAACGTCGAGGTGACGAATGTTGATGCCTTGTGCTTTCAGGTCATCAATCAAAGCCAGCAAACGGTCGGTTGCATCAATAAATGGGTCAATGCTCGTTAACTGAGAACCAATATGGCAGTCGATACCTTGCACATTCAGATTAGGTAGGCTCTGGGCAAATTGATACACTTCTGGCGCGCGGTCAAACGCAATGCCAAATTTGTTGTCACGAAGACCAGTCGAAATATAAGGGTGAGTTTTCGCGTCAACATCTGGGTTAATACGTAGCGAAATAGGCGCAATCACACCAAGCTCACCCGCAACTTTATTCAAGCGTTCGAGTTCCGGCTCTGATTCGACGTTGAAGCACTTGATGCCAAGCTCTAGTGCGCGCTTCATTTCTGCTGGCGTTTTACCCACCCCAGAAAACACGACTTTCTTCGCATCACCGCCTGCAGCAATCACACGCTCTAGTTCACCACCAGATACGATATCAAAACCCGAACCCAAACGAGCCAGCGCGTTCAGTACGCCCAAGTTTGAGTTGGCTTTTACTGCGTAGCACACAAGATGAGGATGTTGACCCACAGCACTATCAAACGCCTTCCAGTGGCGCTCTAGCGTGGCTCGAGAATATACGTAAAGAGGAGTGCCATATTGCTCGGCAAGAGCTTGAAGTGAGACGTCTTCGGCCCAAAGTTGGCCATCATCCTGATAGTTGAAGTAATCCAAAATTCGCTTCCCTTATTTAATTCGACTGCTGAACCCTAATTTCACCCTAAGGTGCGGTTATTTATTGTGATTGCTCGTTTTGTTGTGCGTCATCTGGGATGTAAAGCGAGCCAGATTGGCCACACCCTGCCAGCATCGCGGCAGCCATCACAAACAACACAGTTACTAATTTTTTCATTTGGCATATCGTGATTATTGAATCAATGCCCCCTATAATCGCACCACACTCAGGAAAAGCAATAGGATAGACGGATGAACGATACTGAATTTCATCAACTGGTGGATGCGCAGATGCAAATCATCGAAGAATCCATCGATGATTCAGGCGCAGACATTGATTACGAGGTGTCTGGCAACGTAATGACATTAGAGTTTGAAGACCGCAGCCAGATCATCATCAACCGCCAAGAGCCAATGCATGAGATTTGGTTGGCCTCAAAATCGGGTGGTTTCCACTTCAAGTTAGTAGAAGACAAATGGACCTGCTCAAAAACGGGCATGGAGCTGTTTGAAATGGTGAAGCAAGAGTGTGAAAAACACGCTGGCGAAGAGATTGATTGGGCGTAAATCCTCTCGATGAACACCAAAACCAAAAGAGCACCGAGGTGCTCTTTTTGTTTATGGATATGGTTACGTTACGCGTTTACCGCTTTAGTAGGACGATGCGGTGAGCACCCATCATTGCGATAAGGAATGATGTAAGCGTTACCCTCTTCAGGGTGAATGATCTGATAGTACTGCGGTAAATTGAAGTTAATAAACTTAGACGCCACACGGCTGTCGTCTTTAACCGAAGTGTAGAAGCTGTTGACCGAAGCGATCATCTCATCTTTTGAGCCACTGAACTGGTGATACACTTCCACTTGGTTCGACTCATCCAATACATAAATGTTGAAACCGTCTTCGTTATCTTCAAAGAAGAACTGCACCAAACCTTCACTGGCAAAACCATCCACCGCTTCTGGTAATTGGTATTCTTGCTCACGGTCGAGCATTAACAGCGGCGAGCCTTTTAGCTTATTGGTAGAAATGCTGCGGTAGAAATCGATGGAGTTTTCTAACTTCTGCACCGACACACCACGGCGTTCAAAGAACAATCCGTAGGTTTGGTTACCAAGACGCATCGCTTTAAAACGGCGGCGTTTTTCTTGCTCCACTGGCTTCAAACGCAAGTCGATGCATTCCGCAAGAAGCTGATACACCATATTACGCATCACTCCACGCATGTTTTTCGCGTAGCAGAACACGTCGACCGATTCTGGTGGCAACGCATCTTGGTGCATTTTGCCCAAAATGGTTTTTAGCGCATCCAACATCGCCGTTTCGCCTTTGAAATGCAGTGTACGCACTTCATGCCAGGAGTTGCGGTAAACCAAATCGACACTGCCGACTAAGTTTTTATGTTCCGGACCAAAACTGAAGATATCAGTATTTTTCACATCCACCTTCAGTGAACGCCCCGACAGCTCTGACGTAGGGTCATTTTCGAAGTTGATGAACATCGCCAACTGGCTGATTTCACACGGGCTCGCTAACGCTTGCATCGTCGGACGACGTTTACGCAGTGCAAAGGTATTTCGTAAGTCACTCACCATTTGGTAGAACTTATCAATATCTAGCTGTGCTTCACGCACCACGGCATGCAAACGCGTGGATTCGGTGATGAGGCCATTAAAGAAAGCCCACGAGACCAGTTTGCTCAAGTACTCATGATGCTCAAGACATGGCTGACCAAGAATGCGATGTGCGATCAATGGTTGCTTGTAGAGATACCAACCCGACTTGTTCACCCCGCCTTCTTTAACTTCGATGAAGCTCAAATCTGGTTCATGTAAATCAGGGGAAATTTGTGGGTTCAGCAACGTCACTTTGCCCGGCAACACTTCAAACGCAGCGTACAACTTACGCGCAAGAATGCTGATGTCTTGCGGGCTGATCGCGGATGTGATGTCGTTGCGACGCGCAAACTGAATCAAGTTACGGTAGCTCTGCATCAATGCATCAAGCAACGCATGATGCACGACTTTCACCTGTTCAACTTTCCAGTTGCGGCGATCATCGAGCTCGGCAACCACGCTGTCATCCCAATTCCATTTCGCAATCATGTCGCTCAACGCTTCACGACGCCAAGCCACCGAACCGACATCGGGTTCACGCGACAGCTTTTCATGAGTTTTGAGATAAAAACAACGACGCACCAAATCCAAACGTGTATCGTCTTGGATTCGTTCTAAATAGCGCGTAACTTTTTCCAACATTAAGTAGTATGCGTCCATGCCATAGAGATCTGGCTCATGGGCAAAGAATCGACGCTTGGTATCAATACTTAACAGTTGTGTGTGCGGGTATTCCCACGAGTAAGCTTCCAGCAGAATGGCTTTTAATACCGACTTGTATGGCGAATCGATACTTTTGTACAGTTGCCATAAGTTCGAGCCAAAGTATTCTTCGGCAGGAATGCGGTTCAACTTACCAAAATCGATCCACTCGCTACAGTCGATGTAGCCATCGCTGCACAATTGAGAAACGTACTCGTCGTAACACTCTTCCATTTCTGGTGGCACAATTTGCCATAACAGGCGCTGGCCAGCGATACGCACCGCACTGCGATAGAACTCATCAAGCAAAAGCAAATGCTGTGAGGAACCGCAGTTGTCACCCGTCATCTCTTCAGAATGGTTACTTCTAAAACGCTCTTCATCCATCAAGAAGAAGTTCGCTTCCACCCCTTGGCTTTGCGCCCAATCGGTGATCAGCAAACATTTGTTGGTGAGCAGTTCACGTTCGTCGCAATCCATCTCTGGCGAAATACATACCCAAATGTCTAAATCGCTGGAAGTGCTTTGACCAATCGATGACGTACTACCCATGGTATATAAGCCCAAGATCGCTGGCTTTTCTGCCGTCTTGAGTGGCTGACCAATGGCGAGTTGTATATCGTCGATGAACTGCTGTTGGATAGGATTGAGTTCAAGCCCGTGTACGCCGTACGGAACGTCAGCGTCGTAGTAACCCGGAATGACTGGGTGATTGTAGTTCAGTAAGGCAGGAATCAAGTGGAAAACTTGCTGGCTTTGCGAATCCATAAGCGCCAGCGCGCGATCGATACGCTGCTGGTTCAAATTGTCTAATCGCTGAATGATGGTATAGGTGTAAGCCTGCAAGGGTAATTCCTTGGTTGAACAATCACGGACATCTGCTGATGTTTTAAACCAAAACGGCCTAAAAACGTGATCAATTTAACACTTTCATTGGAGTTGGTAAAGTTTTCCACCCGTAATTCGCACCGGACGTAAAACCATACTTTAGTCACAAAAATGAAGACGCGGTAGTGTCGCTTGTAATCGCCTCTAACTAATAATAGTCCTTAGTCTAATTGAGAATCCAGTCACACTATTTTCACAACCTTATGTAAATCCTTCCTTAGCCCCACGAGATAACTAACTAACAGTAAGCATTTCTTTATGAGAATGGTAGGATAAAGCCAAATCCAAACAGCATTGAGAAGATCATGACCCAATCCACACCAATTCGCATTGCAACTCGAAAAAGCCCACTTGCACTATGGCAAGCTCATTTTGTTAAAGACGCTCTTCAAGCCGCTCATCCTGGCTTGGAAGTCGAGTTGGTAACCATGGTGACCAAAGGTGACGTGATTTTGGATACACCGCTGGCTAAAGTTGGTGGCAAAGGCTTGTTCGTTAAAGAACTTGAAGTTGCCATGCTTGAAGGCCGTGCAGATCTAGCCGTGCACTCAATGAAAGACGTACCTGTCGACTTCCCAGAAGGCCTTGGCCTCGTGACCATTTGCGAGCGCGAAGACCCTCGCGACGCCTTCGTTTCTAATACCTATAACAGCATTGATGAACTCCCTCAAGGTGCGGTCGTCGGTACTTGCAGTTTGCGTCGCCAATGCCAACTGAAAGAATACCGCCCAGACATCATTATCAAAGAACTGCGTGGCAACGTGGGGACTCGACTTGGCAAACTGGATGCGGGTGAGTACGACGCTATCATTCTTGCAGCCGCAGGTCTAAAGCGCTTGAAATTGGAAGACCGAATTCGCAGCTTTATCGAACCAGAACAATCACTGCCAGCGGTTGGCCAAGGCGCAGTCGGTATTGAATGCCGCGTAGACGACGAACGCTTACTCAAACTTCTGGAGCCACTCAACCATAAAGACACCGCCGATCGCGTGTTGTGCGAACGTGCCATGAACCTAACTCTTGAAGGTGGCTGTCAGGTGCCAATCGGTAGCTACGCGCTACTTGAAGGTGATGAAATTTGGCTTCGCGCGCTAGTCGGTGAACCAGATGGCAGCGAAATTGTGCGTGGCGAAGTGCGTGGTCACCGTAAAGATGGAGAAGCGCTCGGTATCCGGTTGGCTAACGAGCTACTTGATAGCGGTGCCCGCGACATTCTAACCAAGCTGTACGCAGACCACGATTAATCATGGCAGTGTTGGTCACTCGGCCGGGAGAGCAAGGCAGCGCGCTTTGCTCTCTGCTCGAAAGGCACGGCATTTCCGCACACCACCATCCGCTGATCGACATTGTTGCCGATCTCACGGACACGCACCTCACGACTCATCTCCATCAAGCTCAAATAGTTATCGCCGTTAGCCGACACGCCGTGCAAGGTGCCCAGCAAATCCTAACCAGCAATGGCGCATCATGGCCGAAACAAGCGGTATACCTTGCCGTTGGTCAAAAAACAGCACACTATTTAAGCAAATGCACCCAACAGAAAGTACACTATCCCGAAGTCAGTGATAGTGAACACTTATTGCGACTTCCAGCGTTACAGAATGTAGAACAGCAGCAGGTTCTTATCCTTCGTGGTAACGGAGGACGAGAGCTGATCAAAGATGCATTGGTGAGACGCGGAGCAAAAGTTCACTATAGTGAGACTTACAAGAGAGAATTCATCCCATTCGATCCAGTAAGCTGTGTCTCACTATGGAAAACCCTACAAATTGACCAGATCGTCGTCACCAGTGGTGAACAACTGGATTATTTGTGCAGCCAATTGACGTCAGAGCAATTGACTTGGCTTAATAAACAAGAGTTGTATATCCCCAGCCAGCGCATCGCTGACATTGCAATTCAAAGGGGGTTCACTCAGGTGAGGTGCACAGGAAGCGCATCCAACCAAGAATTACTGGCTGCTCTCCAGCCCTAGCTACACAGGATATAGGCATGACAAGTAAAAATAACGACCAAAAAAATAACGATAAAAACCTTTCCGAAGAAACCTCATCGGCACCGCTAGCAGAAAAAGACGCACCGAAAAAGGATGCTGAATCTAAAAAGGAAGCCTCTAAACCGGTTGAGCCAGCAAAACCAGCAGAACCAACAAAGGTTGAATTTGAAGAGAAGCAAGGCAAACGTGGTGTCAAACTCGGCACCGTAGCGATCATTCTTTCAATCATCTTCGGTGGCGGTCTCGCTTATAAACTTCATGAGCAACAAGCCGATTACCAAACTCAAATCGCTCAGCTACAAAACCAACTAGAAAAAGCGCAAGCTTCGATGAAGCAAGAGCTAAACCAAGTTAAAGAAGAAACCATCGAGAAAGCGACCACAGTAACGCACAAAGCAGAAGTGGTACTTGGTCAACAACAAAAGAGCATTGAAAGTATACAACTCGCCGTCGCAGATGTGAAAGGCCGACGTCCAAACGACTGGCTATTGGCAGAGGCGGATTACCTTGTGAAGTTGGCTGGTCGTAAACTGTTCTTAGAGCATGACGTAGAAAGCGCAACTCAACTAATGGAAAGCGCAGACCAACGTATTGCCGCGCTAAACGATCCAAGCTTAGTTAAACTGCGTAAAGCGATGGCAAACGACATCACCAAACTGCGCACTGTCCCATTGATTGACCGTGACGGTCTTGTTCTGCGTTTAACCGCTCTACAGCAGCAAGTAGATAAGTTGCCTCTAGCAAATGCACTACTGCCGGAAGCCCAAGTCGTTGCTCAACATGAAGTATCAGAAGACATTTCAAACTGGCAAGATAATTTAATGACCTCTCTGAAAGACTTCTCTGAGAACTTTATTACTTTCCGTACTCGCGATGGCAACGTCATCCCATTATTGTCTCCAGAGCAGCATTTCTATTTAAAAGAAAACATCAAGGCCAAACTTGAAACAGCAATCAAAGCGGTTTACCAAGAACAAGGCGAAATCTACACCACTTCGTTAACGACAGCTGACAAGTGGGCGATGGCTTTCTTCAATCAAGACGACAATGCGGTGAAAGAATTCAACAAAGCACTCAACCAATTAAGCCAACAAAATATTCAAGTTGAGTACCCTGCAAAACTGGAAAGCCAATCTCAGCTATCGGATGTGATTCGTGAGCGACTACGTCGTGAAGTCACAACAATGACAGGTACGGGGGATAAATAATGATTCGCCTTATTTTCCTATTTGTCGTTCTAGGTGCAGGTCTATTTGTCGGTACTCAGTTTTCTGGTCAACAAGGATATGTACTGATCTCAATAGCAAACAAGACCATCGAGATGAGCGTAACCACTTTGGTGATCTTCGTTATCGCTGCGCTAGCTGGTCTTTTCCTCCTTGAATACCTGATTAAAAAGTTGGTTTACGCAAGCTCAAGCACTTGGAACTACTTCAGCGTACGTAAAATGCGTCGTTCTCGTCGCTACACCAATGAAGGCATTATCAAGCTCCTTGAAGGTGATTGGAAAGGTGCAGAGAAGAAAGTCACTCGTTGGGCAAATCACCACGATATGCCACTACTGTGCTATCTCGTTGCTTCTGAAGCTGCTCAAGGTCAAGGTGATAAAGCAAAACGCGATCATTATCTTGCATTAGCTAGCCAACAAGAGAATGCTCATCTCGCTGTCGAACTGACTCGAGCCAAGCAATTTATTCGTGATAATGAGTTCGAAGCCGCTTTCGATACCCTGCAATCGCTAAAAGGCCAATACCCAAATAACTCGATTGTCTTGAACTTACTCAAAACAACTTACATGCAGCTTAAATTGTGGCAGCCACTGATTGACCTAATGCCACAACTGGCGAAAGCAAAGCTAGTAACGGAAGAAGAGCAAGCAGAACTGATTCAGAAAGCACAATGTGGTTTACTGCATGAAGTTGCGCAACAACAAGGTAGCGAAGGGCTAATTTCTCATTGGAACAGTCTGGCTCGTAAAGTGAAGCAAGACACGCATCTTATTGCTTGTTTTGCACGTGAGCTTATCGCTCGTAAAGCCGATACCGAAGCCTTTACCGTACTAAAAGAAGCACTGAAAAAGCAGCCTGAACCAGAACTTTACCAACTACTGCCAGACTTAAACCTACCAGATATCCATCCTGTAGTAGTCTTCCTAGAAGGCGTAGTAAAGAAAGGAGCTGACAACGCAGCGGCACACAGCGCTCTAGCACACTTCTACTTCCGTCAAGAGAAATGGCAACAAGCTCAGGAGCACTTTGAAATAGCTCTAAAACTTCGCTCAGACGTATCTGACTATGCTTTCCTAGCAGACACACTAGAGAAGCAAAATCTAACCAAAGCAGCTCATGAAGTCTCTCGTAAAGCTCTGATGCTGGTTCAGCACGACTAACCAGTAACAACATTATCAAGCCGACAGTTTACTGTCGGCTTTTTATTGCCTGCCATTTATCCATAACCATCAACACGTATTACATTAACTACAAACCCAGCCCCTCTCTCTTAAACCACTCGCTACAGTTTGACCCTTATCGTTTTTTTGGCTTTTCTCCACCCACACCAATGAGCACCACTCAACAGACAAGCAATACCAATCTAAGTAAAAACATGATCCAATTGAGGCTGTCCAACAACAGAACTGATTCGCTATGGACAGCCTCAATAATATCGACTTTAAAAAACTCGCAAGTCAGCAAAAATCCATTCAGATGAAAATGAGGCCACTGACCCTTACTCATTTCAAAGATGGACACTCACGTACACAAATCGCCAAGTTTCTCAAGGTAAGCCGAACCAGTGTCAATAAGTAGGTTCAAACCTTTCTTGAAGAAGAGCTGGAAGGACGACAAGAAAAGCCAAGAACAGGAAGACCACCATTCTTAATTTCCGAGCAAAGAGAGCTGTTGAGCCAATACATAAAAGATAAAGCCAATGACTTTAAAAATGTCAGTGTCATCAAACTTCCGCCCTATTCTCCAGAGCTAAACTCTATAGAACAAGTCTGGAGTTGGTTGAGGCAACCAATCTTTTACGGATTACGACGACATCATCTCCAAAGTCTGTGATGCATGAAATCGGTTTTTGGATTGCTCCAAAAGAGTCACCAAAATGTCTTCGAGAAGATGGATAGACCTGACCAGTTAGTTTTCCAGATTGGGACAACCCCCTCTCATTTCCAGCTTGCGCTGAAATAAAAAAAGCCTCGCTATTTCTAGCGAGGCTTCTTAATTGTACAGAGAGTCTGGGTCGCGACCGACTTGGGATTTAATACAAATTCCATCTAATTTTCAAACGTCGAAAATGACGAAAGCCTGCAAATTACTTTGCAGGCTTTCTGTATAGTGGCGGAGAGATAGGGATTTGAACCCTAGATACGCTATTAACGTATGCCGGTTTTCAAGACCGGTGCTTTCAACCACTCAGCCATCTCTCCACAAATTGTCATCATCAGATTAGCACACTGAAGATGTTGTTACACGTAGTACGGGTAACGATATTTA
>NZ_MQVK01000069.1:0-3836 GCF_002002385.1 Vibrio sp. SALL6 | reverse complement strand
CACCCCTTAACGCAGCGTTATGTAACATGGAGGTTTAATGAACATTGCAGTCATATTAGGTACTTCTAAAACGGACGGAAACACCCGAAAATTAGCAGACTCTTTTGTTGAGCAGTCTGGTGCAAAGTTGTTTGATCTATCTAATTTCAACGTTAGTTTTTATGACTACTCGCATGAAAATAAAAACGATGATTTCCTTCCCATAATCCATGAACTACTCAGCTTTGATCATCTGGTGTTTGTTTCTCCTGTGTACTGGTACTCAATGTCAGCACAGCTAAAAGTCTTCTTTGACCGATTATCTGACCTTTTAACGATTGAAAAAGAATTGGGGCGTAGGCTAAAGGGTAAGTCTATTTCAGTTCTATCTACGGGTTACAATTTGGAACTGCCTGATTGTTTCGTACAGCCATTTGAATTGACAGCAAAGTATATGCAACTTGAGTTCAAAGGCTGCGAATATCTTGCTGTACAAACGGAATCTGATTTAGGTAAAGTTACTGTTATCGCAGCACAAGCTATTGAAAATGTTACATAACAAAGCGTTCAAGAGGGACAGTCAACGCGTGGCGAATTTGGCTCAAGTCTTGGCATCGGTGTTTACGGCGGTAAATTAAAGTTTGGTGGTAGCGCGTTGCTGCCCCTTAACGCGGCGTTATACGATTAAGGAGTAAAATGAAGCCTGATTTACACGGAAGTAAGGTTGTATTGAGGTCAATTCAAATGGAAGATTCTGATGACTTGTTTGAAATTTATGGTGATGTTCAAACAATGGGATTTGCCTCAGATCCGGTTTTTCCATCGAAAGATTTGATATTTCAGATGCTAGAAAGCGTCGTCCAATTAGAAAAGTCGGGTGAATCGCTGGAATGGGCAGTTTTAGAGCAATCGACCAACAAAGTTATTGGAACTTGCGGTTTACATAGTTTTAGTGATTGTGGTCGTTCATGTGAGGTTGGATGCTTACTTAATTCAGCATATTGGCGACAAGGCTATATGTTGGAAGCTCTCAGTTTATTATTTTCTCACGCAAAATCTGTGGGCATTGAAAAATTGTATGCAGACATTGATGAAGGTAACTTTCGGTCTAAAGCTCTGTTTGAAAAATTAGGTTTCAAAGCCCAAAAAGGTCTTTTTCAGCGCTCGTTGTGAGAAATCGTATAACAAATTGTTCAAGAGTGATTCGGCACGCGTGGCATTTTTACTATGCGTTGGTTTTAGTGATTAAGGTGGTATGCGGCAGATTCGGT
Source organism: Vibrio sp. SALL6 (assembly GCF_002002385.1). NCBI lineage: Bacteria > Pseudomonadati > Pseudomonadota > Gammaproteobacteria > Vibrionales > Vibrionaceae > Vibrio > Vibrio sp. SALL6. The sequence continues at coordinate 2,586 of NZ_MQVK01000069.1, read as the reverse complement.
ATTGCGTGCCTCACACCTTAACAAGGCGTTATGCAGCAAAGGAGTATTATGAAAGAGTATGTCGCAGTGATAGCAGCTGTAGTTGCTGGGGTGTTCACCATTGTCTCAGCAATTACAATGTGGAAATTAACGCATCGAACAAGTGAAATAGCGCGCGAACAAGCAACGGCAGATGCTAAGTTTAACGAGAAAAAGGCACTGTATGTCCGAACACATGAGTTGTATGAAAGTGCAATTAAGTGTACTAAAAACTACGAAAGCAATAACTTGTCAGAGGCATTTAGCAAATTAACCGCCGAAATTAACCTAATCGCTTCAAGTGATGTCGCTAAGCAATATTTCTATGTTGCTGATCTATTTCAAGATTGGATGCCTCTGTATTTCAAAGCATTTCCTGCACCACAAAAAATAGGTGATCAAACTTATATCACAATCCAATCTCCTGATCCGACGCTAAAGTACAAACAACCCGAAAAAGAAGCGTATGAAAAATTTTATAGCAGTTACGAAGAGCTGATAAAGTTAATGCGTGTGGAACTAGCAGCTGCATAACAAAGCGTTTAAGACGGATTCCCAACGCTTGGCATTCTCGGTTTGATTCAGCTTTAGTGTTTACGGCACAATAGGTTAGGTAGGGTGGTCTGCGTTGCTCACCACTTAACGCGGCGTTAGCTTCTAAATGCTCTGTAGATGCTCACAGTAATGCCCCCGAGAAAGCAGCCTCCTAAAGGGATTATCAGAACTGTAATTATTAGTAGCGTGCTGGCAGAATGAAATTCCGCTGGGGATGTTGCAAAAATTTGGTAGAAACCATCTGTGTAAGGGGGACGGGAGCCATACTCAGCCAAGACTCTTAGCGTCATGGGGAAAAGTATTACTAAAGTGTACCACTTTTTGAAGCTGCTATTAGATAGGACTATTCCAAGAATAATGCATACGATAGAGACAAAATTTAGAAAAGTACTTGTGCTTGTGAAGATAAAATAGACATCTATGGAAAATGCAACTGCTGACGCAATATAAAATGCTTGTAAGAAAGGTGAATCTGAATTGTACAAAGTGAGAACTCTATAATTTTGGGGTGGTAATTGTATATTTATCTGATGGTTAGTCAACATTTATGGGGTTTAGAAAGCTAACAAAGCGTTTAAGACGGATTCACAACGCTCGGCATTTTTGGTTTGCTTCAGCTTAAGTGTTTACGGCACAATACTTTAAGTGCAGTGGTCTGCGTTGCTCACCACTTAACGCGGCGTTATTTCCGCAACGGATCTCTCAGGCTGAATGTACGTGATTGTAGCCTAAGAGTGAAAGTGGCGGGGTAATAGGGTGGAAAAGCGGCGAAAAGGGCGAATATTGGTCATTTCCATGCTAGCGCTTAAAGCGCTTTAAGCGCACCTTAATATGGCGCAGCAATTAAAGAGTGACGCTAAAGCGATTTAAGGTAGTGAGCTGCCAAATACTTCGGCTTCGATTTTTGCCTGCATACCGAAAATTTCTCGTTATATCAAGAGATTAGGCGTAAACATAGCCGACTTTAGTTGCGGAATAACAAGACGTTCAAGGCGATTCGAAACGCATTGGGGTTTTAGTGCCCAAATAGGCACGGATTTATCAGAGTTTATTTTAGGTTAGGGTGCATGTGCGTCTCTCACACCTTAACTGCGCGTTATACAAACGGAGACAACTGTGAGTTTAGAAGAACTTAATCTCGAAAATCTTCCCCTTCAACATGAGCTGGTTAAATCTGTTTATACTGCGTTTATTTCCGAAGACAACGTGGTCGCCGCAGTGTTAGTAGGCTCATTGGCTGCAGGTAAGGGAGACCGAGTATCTGACGCTGATATTTTGATTCTTACTCAAAATGAATTCCATAAATCCACACAAGAGTGCTTCTCGGCTTTTGAGCGTGGTAAAGAAATTTTCTATCGCAATCAAGGCTTCCATAACGAGAATGCTTACTTTACAAAATACATTTTCACAGACTTAACCAGCACAGAGATTCATTGCTTAGATCTAAGCGAACCTTTTGATATCTCCAAACCTTTCAAAGTGCTATTTGATAAAACGGGTGCAGTTGAGTCACGATTAACCGATGCTCCTGCACCAAAGCACGAAGATTTTCCTGCATATACAAATGGTGACCAAGGTTTAATCTGGGAACTTTTAGAGTGTATAAAGTGGTTAAGCCGAGGTAAAAATGAACTAGCCAAATCTTACCTTAAGAAATTGGCGGATAAGCTGTAACAGTTTGTATAACAAAGCGTTTAAGGCAGATTCCCAACGCTTGGCATTTTTATTACATCGTTGGGTTTTGTGTTTACGGTGGTATGGTTAGGTTTCGTGGTGGCGTTGCTCACTACTTAACGGGGCGTTATACCACTATGTGAGAAACTGAGTTCTGCATACAAGAAAGTCGTTTACGATTCGGCTTTTTGAAGCGGTTCTATATATGTCATATGCAGTTAAAGCTGAAGCTCTTGCTAAAGCTATTCTAGTTCTTGTTGATGGTGGAGTTGATGATTCTCATTGTTATCGCAATTTAGTTGATAATTTGTATGCGTATCGTGTCGGTGCAGTAAATGG
>NZ_MQVK01000068.1:0-281 GCF_002002385.1 Vibrio sp. SALL6 | reverse complement strand
ATGCGCTTAAAGATGGTGGAGCTATGCGGGATCGAACCGCAGACCTCCTGCGTGCAAGGCAGGCGCTCTCCCAGCTGAGCTATAGCCCCATCAAGGTGTCGATACTGTATGCCAACTCCCTAAAAGGAATTGGTGGGTCTGAGTGGACTCGAACCACCGACCTCTCGCTTATCAGGCGAACGCTCTAACCACCTGAGCTACAGACCCAGTATCGTCTCTTTTACATAAACCGTATCAATCTGTGTGGACACTCATCGTGAGTAATCATCGTTTAAGGAGGT
>NZ_MQVK01000067.1:0-3329 GCF_002002385.1 Vibrio sp. SALL6 | reverse complement strand
ACTATGCGTTGATTTTAGTGATTAAGGTGGAATGCAGCGGCTTCGTTATTGCGTTGTTCACCCCTTAGCAGGGCGTTATGTTTACTTTAAATTCAAAGACTTAAGGTTCTTAGGCTTTAGTTCTTTGTCCCTTTGGCAATTCGTCCTTAGTTGACTCAGCAAATCCGCATTGTCGGTCTAAGTTCTTGAATCTCTCAACCCGTAAAACATGCCAATGTTCGCGGGTTGCTTCAATGTAAGGTCGTGGCGGTTGGCTTCTCGTATAACTGGCTCAAAGTCGCTTTTAGGTTCTAGGCCAATTAGCATTTTGGCTTGGCAGTTGCGTCGGCAATTTTCCATTGTTTTGCGTTTTGGTTGGAAAGACAGGGTGCTTGTTGAAACTAGGTTGGGTTGCCTCATTGGGCAGGGAAGTGGAATTACTCGTTTCTGGTTGGTCGCTTTTGGGGGCCATGTTGGTTTTTGCTTCAGAAAACTAGCTAAAATTAGCAGTTCTTTCTCAAGTAAATCATGTGTTTGTGGTAAAACATAACAAACAATTCAACAGTGATTCGCAACGCTTGGCGCTCTCACTTCGGGTTGAGTTTTGTGTTTACGGCGCAGTGTTTAAGTTCAGTGTCTGCGCTGCTCACACGTTAATTGGGCGTTATTAAGCAAAAATTTGAGTTTCGAGTATTTCATGAATTTGGATGTTATTCGTCGCAATGTTGACTCAGACTATTGGGTTTACATATTGCGATTGGAAGGGAATCGCTTTTACGTTGGAGTCAGTAAAACTCCTGAAATGCGTATTTTTAATCATATTCATGGTTTTGGATCTACATGGACTCTGCTTTACTCTCCCTTTAAAGTCGAGCATATTCAGAAGCTAGAAGGAGTGTCCGACTATCGTGCAGCATGTTTAATAGAAAAGCGAATTACGTTAGAGGCAGCAAATTCGTGGGGGGGTGAATATGTTAGAGGATCAACGTTTACGAATGTAGATTTTCAGAGTTCTTGGAAGTCCAAGTATCGAGGTCACGGTCTTTTAGATATTGAAAGTTTTCAAAGCCTATCCGAAGAGTGTTTTGAGCGTATAGCTTCTGAAATGACCCCTGAAAAACTTGAATGTGCAAATAGTCATTGGTCTGAAAAAAGCTTTAATATGCCAACTTCCCCAGAAGAGCTATTAGACTTGTTGGGAACGCGATGGTCATGTAACGGGTCAACTCGTACAATTTGCAAAATTGAAAATATTGTAGAACTTGAAGCTAAGACTTACGATGCTGAGGTGTATTGGGCGCTAGATGATAAACCTGTGCGTAAAAATTCAATGCGTTTTCAGGTAATGAAAACTTGGTTGAAAAAAGCAGTAAGAGTTTCTGCTTAATAACAAAGCATTTAAGAGTGATTCGCAACGCTTGGCAGTTTCGCTTCGCTCAAGTATAGCCAAGCGTCGCTCACACCTTAATGCGGCGTTAAAATTCAATGGAGGAGGCTTAGGTGGAAATAAACAGAAAAATCCCAACAGTTGAAGTTTCTTTAGATGAGCTTATTATTAACAAATCTGTTGAGTTGGACGAAAACTTTCTTAAGAAATATAGAAATTTTTTAACAGGTAAGTTGTCAGGCTATTTTACTAGAATTCAACGAGAACTAGTAAAAGCTGGTTACTACACAATGGTTGATGGCAGCTGGTCTGAATATATAGAGCCAGTTGAAAACTGGTTGGTCGAGGACTATAAAGTTAAAATTAAATCGGGGCATAGACCGTTTCTAGTCGTAATAAAAAATATCAACAAATCTTGTGATAAAAGATATGTTTGCCCAGATCATGTAGCTGCATTGTATGCGTATGAAAGTCTAGGTATCACTATGATACCAGTGATCATTTTGGACCGTAATCCAGTTTTAAGTGAAAGTGCATACTTAACATCCCACCATGTCGTTGATGGCAAAGATATAGGATGTGTAATGTACGGGTATAAGCCGTACAACTTTACAGAGGTTTACTCATGCTTTGGCAGCAAGAATAATTCGAGAGATGTTTTAGTATTAGATACTATTGCAAGTAAATGTGATGACGTTTTGCAATTGGTCAAAAATTTCCATCATAAAGATAAAAATGTAATTCATTATAATCATACAACATACTCCACTGTTTATCGCTTGAAGGAGAATGTTTTAGCAATTAAACACCTACTCTCAGAAGGCTACTTTTACCAAGCAATGGGCTTAGTTCGAAGTCTCTATGAGTTGTCAATTGACTATTACCTTGATTGGTTGGCTCCTGAATTTATGGGACCATGGCTCCAGTTTAAATCTCGATTTAACAAAAACGAAATCAATAAAATGCTATCAAAGATTGCATCTGAGAAAGTTAAGCCAAAGAGTCGCGATATATATATTAAGAAAAAAGAATACATATTCTCTTTTTTGTCTAATGTATCAGTAAAAGCAGAAGTTTTTCCTTTAGGGGCGAAGTTCTATGATGATTTCTACAGGTATTTCTCTTCGATTATTCATCAAGATTTCCATATGACTGAGCGCCATGCGTCGTTACTAGATGGTATCGAACCCAACTCTTCCAATGACATATCCATTGAACAGATGGTAGTTTTTCTAGATGTAATATCCTCTAGTGTTCTAGTGAGGGTAAATCAAGACTACGGTGGAAGTGAATTTTAACAAACAATTTAAGAGTGATTCAGCACGCTTGGCATTTTTGGTTTGAGTCAAGTTCAGTGATTTCGGCGTTCAAATTGAGTTTTGTGTTTGCGTGCTTCACACCTTAATTGGGCGTTAGTACGGGTTTGACATCAAAGGTCACAAGCTTTGATGTTTATCTGTTTTGGCGCTCGTATTTACACCTTTCAGTTAGTGCCTTTCACGTCCTTTCCGGTGGCACTATATGTGGAGCGTTCGCTTTGATTTCGCCGTTTACGGCTTTTAACTCTTAGTCTATTTCTTTAGCGCTTCTTCATTTTCGTGGTGGCTTTTGAGAGAAACTTGATTACTTTTGGTGTGGTTGTTGAAGTACGAGGATCGAATCCTTTTCTAATTTGAATCCAGTAAACGTAGGGGAGTTCAGTACGTTTTTCTTCTAGCCAACTCCCGTCTCTTAACCGAGTTTAAGTTTTGTAGTTGCCCGTCTCACTTCAGTGTTCAAAGCCTTTCATATTATGCCACTTTTCAATATCTTGGAGCCCATAAATAGAAGTAGCGCATGTACTAACAAATTGCTTAAGAGTGATTCGTAACGCGTGGCATTTTTACTATGCGGTGGCTTAGGGTGATTAAGGCGCCGTGCGGTAGCTTTTGTATTGCGTTACTCACACCTTAGCAAGGCGTTA
>NZ_MQVK01000066.1:0-1177 GCF_002002385.1 Vibrio sp. SALL6 | reverse complement strand
TGGCATTTTTACTATGCGTTTGCTTTAGTGTTTAAGGTGGTATGCGGCGGCATCGGTATTGTGTTGCTCACACCTTAACAGGGCGTTAGTTGCCAACGAGGAAAAACGTACTTAAAGCAGAATGTTTAGGGCTAATGCCCGTGTGTTTTTGGCTGGTTTTTCGTATTTCAATTTCTAGCCATCTGGGTTTGTGAAAATCGAACTTTGGTTTCTTGTGCGATTGGATTTTCTGTTTCAGTCGCTGATTAGCTTGTTGAAAGTCAGCTCGGTTAAATTATCAGTCCAAAAGGGCTTTTTGGTGTTGTTAGTCCGTTTTCTACGGCGTTGTATGTTCCAAGTAGTTTCAGTGACAGGCGCTTTGAAACTGCGCCTGATTTGAGTTTTCTAAAACACGTAAATCTAGAGTTGTCAAAGCGGTAACAAGCTTCAAATGAAGGTGTTAGGTCTGGCAACTAACAAAGCATTCAAGAGGGACAGCCAACGCGTGGCGAGTTTGGTTTAATTCTTGGCATCTGTGTTTACGGTTTTAAATTGAAGTTTAGTGGTAGCGCGTTGCTGCCCCTTAATGCGGCGTTATAAGCTTCCATTAATAATTAGTCTGGAGAGTATCTTGTTTGTAATTCGTCAAGCTGAAGTTGAAGATTACTATTTCTTGTTTCATCTCAAGAAAGTGGCGGAATATGAACCAATCAAAGCTATCTTTGGCTGGGATGAAAATGTCCAAATTGAAATCCATCGTAGCGAGTGGGAAGAATCTAAGCCAACTATCATTGAGGTTAACGGCTTTAGTGTTGGTAGCTACCTAGTACAATATAAATCTGACCATTTGTATTTTGGTCGTTTTTTCTTGCTGCCAGAATATCAAGGTAATGGTATCGGTAGCCAAGTTTTGAGCACGGTTATCCAACTTGCACAAGAAAAGTCTTTGCCGATAAAGCTCTGCTATTTACAAGGAAATCGAGTAGGGCAACTGTATAAAAGGTTTGGGTTTGAAGTAACCGCTCAAGATAGTCAGTTTGTGCACATGTTGAAGCCACGCTTATAACAAAGCATTTAAGACGGATTCACAACGCTCGGCATTTTTGGTTTGCTTCAATTTTAGTGTTTACTGCACAATACCTTAAGTTCAGTGGTCTGCGTTGCTCACCACTTAATGCGGCGTTAACTGGCGCAGAAA
>NZ_MQVK01000065.1:0-301 GCF_002002385.1 Vibrio sp. SALL6 | reverse complement strand
ACTTCACCAGTAGCGTTTAAACAGTAATAATCAGAGTTATCTTCGCATATAGGTAACAGTTCCACGGGTAAATCGTAATACTCTCGAGCATTTTTCAGTGTCTCGAAGATATTTGCATAACTGGGAGGGTTCAATATTTCTAAAGCTTCAATAGGAGCGTCGCCTAGGTCATAACCAGATTTAACGAACTCTATATATTCAAGCGGAAATTCAAAACCCAATATTCTTTGAGCTTCATCTAATTCGGCATCTGTAATTGTTTTAACCATAAATCTATCCGTTTTCATGACGCTAACTAGTA
>NZ_MQVK01000064.1:0-2040 GCF_002002385.1 Vibrio sp. SALL6 | reverse complement strand
ACGCGTTGCGAATCCCTCTTAAACAGTTTGTTAGTTCTTTGGCTCACCAAGCGATTTTGGCTTGTAACCCAACGCATCCAAGTCGATACCTTGCTCTAACAACATTCTTTCAAACAGTGGTAATAAAGGACCCAAATTTTCGTTTAATGTATCACGAACTGTGTCCACAACTACTTGTGTACCGCGCTCGATTTCTATGTTGATGAAATCTCCAACTTCTTTTGATTCAAACACCGTCATTCGACGAGTTTCTGGGATAAGCCAAACCTCAAACCACCCTTCTTGTTTATTTACGTCAGCAACTGTGAGACTTGCTCCGTTAAGTGCTATATAACCTTTAGAAAAGACATACCTTTTCCAAGTATTTGGAAGTGCTAAACGAATGCAGTAATTGTCCTCTATTTGTTTTACGTCGACGATCGCAACATTGAAGTCAACATGACCTGAGAGAGGGTGGCCACCAATTTCTGCTCCATCCTTCGCAGCCCTCTCGGCATTCACTAGTTGGGTAGCATGATATTTGCTTAAAGTCGTAATTAAGAGGCTTTGCAGCATAACGTCAAACTTAACGCGAACATTTGATAGTATTTCAGTAACCGTTAAACACACGCCATCGATTGCAATACTGGCCCCAACTTCTAAGTTGACACAAAAACCATCAGGAAAATCGATAACAAAGGTCCTAATTCCTTTTTGATCGGTTACATCAACTATTTTGGCTACAGCCTGAACTATTCCTGTAAACATATTTTCCCTTTTATTACTGATGTTTAATCCTAAGAACTAACGCCCTGTTAAGGTGTGAGCAACGCAATACCGATGCCGCTGCAAACCACCTTAAATACTAAACTCAATGCATAGTAAAAAATGCCACGCGTTGCGAATCACTCTTAAACAGTTTGTTAGCTGATGAAACTCACCATGAGCACTTCATTGATACTACTCATCGGCACAAAGTCTGGGTAACCAATTTCAATTCTTGGTACCACTTTTAGTGAGTATGCTTTTTCCTGCTCCCAAGCCGTCCAAGGCTGTAGACTTGAGTATGCATCCTCTGAAAGAACTAGCACAGCCATTTCTGCATGCTTTTGAGCGATGTTAGTTGGAATACACTTGTACAAGTGCTGATACACTTTTTTGTCGCCTAAATTGCGATAATCGAAAAACGACACGCAAGATCGTAAACAAAAGAAACCGTTTGAATTTCCAAACACCGAACTTCGTGAGCCATCTAGATTGGCGAGCAGCCCACCAGAAGACAATATAGATTGATAATTCTCTAGAGTAGTGGCGTGAAAAATTGACCCGCTCATTTTACTAACGAAGTCTTCAAAATCATCGACTTTCAAATTACGAACTAACATATTACTCTCATCAGCTAACGCCGCGTTAAGGTGCGAGCAACGCAATACAGAAGCCTCTGCAATGCACCGTAATCACTTAACCCAGCGCATATCAAAAATGCCACGCGTTGTGAGTCGCTCTTAAACGCTTTGTTATATGCCCGAACTCATTGTGTATTCTGGATGTCCTGTGTGCTCATCCAATTGTTCACTCACGACTTTAAAGCCTTGAGATAAATAGAATAGATAGCTAGCCTGATTTTCCTTGTATACAGAAAGATTTAATTCCGCCCGCTGAGTTTTAGCATGACTCAATAGTTGCTTCCCAATGCCTTTACCTTGAAGCTCAGGAGAGACAAATATTGCAGCTAGGCTATTTTCATATAGTGCGTAAAACCCGACTACTTTCGACTCAGCTTCGTAAACGTAAGTTTCTGAAGCTGGAATGTAGAAGCTACGCATGTTTTCTACTTGAGATTCCCAAAACTCAGCCGAAATGAAATCGTGAGCTGTAACTGACGCTTTAAGCCAAATTTCAAGAACTGAATCCATGTCATTTTCGTTGTACTTTCTTATCATTTAAAGCTCTCAATAGCCGAATTTATCGGGACAATATAACGCCCTGTTAAGGTGTGAGCAACGCAATACCAAAGCCGCCGCATACCACCTTAAACACCAAACACAACGCATAGTAAAA
>NZ_MQVK01000063.1:0-2630 GCF_002002385.1 Vibrio sp. SALL6 | reverse complement strand
AAGGCGGTATGCGGCGACTTTTGTATTGCGTTGCTCACCCCTTAACAGGGCGTTATACGCTTTATGGAAAATGATACAAAAAGGACGTTATGAAGTTATCTGAGTTACAAAGTCATATAAAAGAATTCGATTATGCGCCAGAGCAATCTGAACACTATTTTTTAAAACTAATCGAAGAAGTTGGCGAATTATCGGAATCTATTCGCAAAGGCAAAAGTGGGCAACCAACGCTAGATGAGCTCAAAGGTTCAGTCGCAGAAGAGTTATATGACGTTTTGTATTATGTTTGTGCTCTAGCCAATATTCACGGTGTAAACCTTGAGAAAACGCATGAACTAAAAGAAGTTTTGAATAAGGTTAAGTACAACCGATAGGACGCGCATAACAAATTGTTCAAGAGGGATTCAGCACGCGTGGCATTTTTACTATGCGTTGGTTTTAGTGATTAAGGCGGTATGCGGTAGCATCGGTGTTGCGTGCCTCACCCCTTAACAAGGCGTTAGTTTGCAAGAGGAAAAACGCAGCTATATCGCAAGATCTAGTGGTAAAAGCTCAAAGTTGAAATTGTCGTATCGGCGTTCAATTTCAGTGTTAACTAACATGGTGAAAATCCAAAATTGGCATCGTTTCAACGGTTGATTTGTTCTTTGGTGCGGTGACTTTGAGGTTAACTGAGTCGCAGTTTTTTGCTGAAACTCTGCTCGTTGAGTTTGTTGGTACAAAAGCCGATTTACTCGCTGAAATGGCGTTTTCTCTGGTGTTGTAAGTTCATGTGGTTTCAGTTGCTTTGTTGAAAGTCCGCATTGTGAGATTTGTTTTCCAAAAGCGCTTTTTGGTGTTGTAAGTTCGTTTTCTGCGGCGTTGTTTGTTCCAAGTGGTTTCATTGACTAGCCGTTTTTAGACTACGCCTGACTTAACTGCGTCAAAGCACATAAAGTTTGTTGTTTGCAAAGTTTAAAATAACTTAAAATCAACGCTTTGGGTTTGCAAACTAACAAACTGCTCAAGAGGGATTCACAACGCGTGGCATTTTTACTATGCGTTGAATTTAGTGATTAAGGTGGTTTGCGGCGGCTTTTGTATTGCGTTGCTCACCCCTTAGCAGGGCGTTAGCACTGGGTAGGCATCAAAGGTTAAAAGTTTCTGTGTTTATTGGTTTCTTTTCCTAGCTTTACACCTGATCAAATGTGCCTTTCATGTTCGCTCCGGTGGCACTATATGCGAAGTTTTCGCTTTGATTTTACCGTTTACGGTTGCTAACTTTCGGGCGATTTCTCTGGTGTGGTTTCTTTGGCGCTGAGAAATTTGCGGCAAAACCTAGTTTCTCTGAAGCTGCTGTTAAAGTATGAAGCCCGAATCCTTTGCTAATTTGAAAACGGTGAAAAAGGGCAGTTAAGCATGTTTTTCTTCTATCTAACTTACATCTTGAAGTTAGTTTTCAGTTTGGCAGCTGTCCGTTTGGTTTTAGTGTTTTAAACCATAAATTTCGTTCAATATTTCAGCATCTTGGCGTGTGCCAAAGGCTTTAAGGGCAGCGTGCTAACAAACAATTCAAGAGGGATTCGTAACGCGTGGCATTTTTACTATGCGTTAATTTTGGTGATTAAGGTGGTTTGCGGTAGCATCGGTGTTGCGTTACTCACCCCTTAACTGGGCGTTAACTAACTCCTTGGATCCGGTTTATAAATTAAAGAGAAATGTTCATATGACATCAAAAGAACACTTTAAACCAATACCATGTCATGCAGACTACCTAAAGAGACTTTCTAACCCATATGGGATGAAATGTAATCGACTGCTTGATGACTTTGATTTTTACTATGAAAGTGGGAAAGTCGATTTATATGATGTGAGCCTTGCAGGTCTTTCTCTAACAAGTTGTCTCTACCACAAGATTGGTGACATAGAATCGAGTCTTAGAGCGATGGATATGCATCAGTACTTCGATATTAAATTAGTACAGTCACAGCTATTCAGTGATGGAGAGACGATTTCGGTGGTACTCCCTAAAGCGGAGGTGACTTTAGGAGCGAAGACCGTACAACACATCGCCATTAGTGTGGCACATCTGATAGATTTAGCTTGGCTATCTTTGTTTTGTGAGCAAGTGAGCGATATAGAATACCTTGCCAACTCAGCCGATCACTCAAGCACTGAGTGGTCTGATGTTCGGTCTCATACCTTCTTTGAACTCCAAATGGTCATGCTGGGAATAAAATCTGGCGACGTCAAGTCGTTAATTCAAAAATTTATTGATGTTAGTACGCCTGAATACCTTGAGGGCTTAGCCTTCGAACACGCAAACCTTATCAATTTACCAACGATTAATGTGATGACAAAAGTTCTAAATAAATCAGGTTGTGGTGAAGTGGAATATCAAGAAGCGATGTATGAAGCGGTTAAAGGGCATCACAAGTATTGGAGTCAAAAAAAACTAAAAGAAGAGCTAACTGGCTATTTTTCTATGCCGTTACTGGCACTTGCAAAGCTTGCTTACCAGAAATACGGTTTTCACTTGGGGTTTGAAACGGATTATGTTCCAGAAGCCTTCTATACACGTAATATGCCCGAGCCGAGCTATAGCTTTCTAGATAAGTACAAATCGTAGTTAGTTAACAAACTGTTCAAGA
>NZ_MQVK01000062.1:0-2175 GCF_002002385.1 Vibrio sp. SALL6 | reverse complement strand
TGTTAGCTGACAATTTCACCTAGTGCATCTATCCATTGCTCTGGCTTCGCTACAATAAACTCGTAGCACGTATTGTTGGCTAGTTTTATGCGAAATGCATCCGTAGTGATTGGAATTACACCACCACCTTTGCCCAAGCACTTGGCTACGGCAGCAATGTCTTGGCGCTTTAATTGATATGGACCAAAACCCAACGTTTCGTTGTACGGAATAAAAATTAAATCCGACTCCGTTAGTTCTAATTTCCCATCTGCTTTAGTCGCACCGACTTGAATTGTAGCTGTTGAAGACTTAATTACTTTATCAGACATAACGTGCTCTCTTCCTTGATTTACTTTTGTCTGCTAACGCCGCATTAAGGTGTGAGCGGCGCTTGGCTATACTTGAGCGAAGCGAAAGCGCCAAGCGTTGCGAATCACTCTTAAATGCTTTGTTATACCATTTTACCCACGAACTCAAAGGCGACTTGATTTCGATCTTTATAGCTTTTTAAAGGGTAATTCGAAGCATTGAGTAGTGCTAACTGCTGCTCCGACAAAGGAATATATACTGGTTGCTCTTTTTCTGGAAAGTGCACAGATGTAAAGCCACCATTTTCTGCAAGTATTTCTTCGTCAAATAGGTCTCGGGCTTCGTTTGCCAGTGTTTCTGCCACTTTTTTATAGTCTTGGATTAATTCACATAAATGCTTATTAATTTCTTCGGAGAACTGAAGAAAGTTAGTAAACTCAAAATAAGACAAGCCATTTTCGAAATCATTTGCTTGAATGGAATGAGAACCTTGTCCAAGATATTTTAACGTCGTTAGTACAGGGAGTATTTTCTCTTCATAAAGGTCATTTCTACGCTGAATTGAGTTCAATATAGCCTTTAAGTTACCTTCCAGCTGGGTGTAATAGACAGTATTGAAGGCTTGCAAATTTTCTTCTACCTCTGTACCAACAATATGCTTGCCTGTCATCTTTCGTGAAAGAAAATAAAAACGTCCAAAGTCTGCACTTTTAAAGTCAGTAACTGGAACTATGTATGGAGTAAACAACCCTCGACAAAACCAGTCCATCTGACTATTTCGATTAGAGTGACCAATTAGGTTTCGAAGAAGATAGTAGCGTTCACATACAATCTGTAGCAAATCTACGTATGCTAAATATTCATCCCTTGCTCTTTTCTTCTGTTCATTTACGTCCATATTATTGAATGCTGCCATTGCTGTGAGCAATGCGATCAAGCTAGTGCCAGCAAATGATAGAAGAAATTTACCTAACTCTATATCATTTAAAAATAAGCATAAACTGAAAATAAACAGCCCATTCCAAGGTAAAAACCATAGCCAAAAATTCTGGCTCAAAAAGTTCCTATATTTCAAATAGCTATCTCTCATTTAAATGGTATAACGCTTTGCTAAGGTGTGAAGCACGTAATGATCAAGCATCTGCATGGCACTTCAACACGAAAACTACCGCATATTAAAAATGCCACGCGTGCTGAATCACACTTAAGCAACTTGTTAGCTTTCTAGCCAACGAAATACACTGAATCATTTTCTGCAAACAAACACTCTATCGGGTAAGGTAGCTCAAGCTTTGGCAAGTTACCCTTTGAAAACCATTTTAAAGCCACTGTTTCATCGTCGGTTGCAGTTTGTAGCTGACTGTCTGCCACACATTTAAACATGATTACGGTGTACTCAACTTGATCGCCATTTGGATAAGTGAATCCAAAACCCTCACCGCCAAATACACCAAGTAGACGCTCTACTTTAACAACTAAGCCAGTTTCCTCACGAACTTCCCTAACCAATGCTTGAACTGGAGATTCTTGAGGTTCAATCATTCCGGCAGGAAGACTCCATGTATTATCTGATTTCTGTTGAAGCAGTAACTCTTGGTTTTCATTTAAAATGACACCCGCCACGCTAGGGATAAGTAACGGCATGGTTCCAATTTTGGAACGAATTTCTTTGATATAGTCACTCGCGCTCAATTTTCCTCCTTGAAAGCTAACGCCCTGTTAAGGGGTGAGCAACGCAATACCGAAACCGCCGCAAACCACCTTAACCACTAAAGTCAACGCATAGTAAAAATGCCACGCGTTGCGAATCCCTCTTGAACAGTTTGTTATAAAACAACTCCCCACGAGGCAAGAACTATATTTATCAAGTAAACAATTAAAGCA
>NZ_MQVK01000061.1:0-260 GCF_002002385.1 Vibrio sp. SALL6 | reverse complement strand
TAAAAGCACTCATCGAATGCGCTTAAAGATGGTGGAGCTATGCGGGATCGAACCGCAGACCTCCTGCGTGCAAGGCAGGCGCTCTCCCAGCTGAGCTATAGCCCCATCAAGGTGTCGATACTGTATGCCAACTCCCTAAAAGGAATTGGTGGGTCTGAGTGGACTCGAACCACCGACCTCTCGCTTATCAGGCGAACGCTCTAACCACCTGAGCTACAGACCCAGTATCGTCTCTTTTACATAAACCGTATCAATCTGTG
>NZ_MQVK01000060.1:0-473 GCF_002002385.1 Vibrio sp. SALL6 | reverse complement strand
TGAGAACTTTACAAACAACAATAAATTGTTGTTTTGTCAGCTTTCCAAATTGTTAAAGAGCTAATCACTTCTGATGAAGTAACCATTTTTAAAAGCACTCATCGAATGCGCTTAAAGATGGTGGGCGATACCGGGCTCGAACCAGTGACCCCCTGCTTGTAAGGCAGGTGCTCTCCCAACTGAGCTAATCGCCCATTGTTTCAAAATATGGTGGAGCTATGCGGGATCGAACCGCAGACCTCCTGCGTGCAAGGCAGGCGCTCTCCCAGCTGAGCTATAGCCCCATATTTTGAGTTTTAATTCCTAATGGAAGGAATGGTGGGTCGTGCAGGATTCGAACCTGCGACCAATTGATTAAAAGTCAACTGCTCTACCAACTGAGCTAACGACCCAATGGTATCCCGTAGGGGAGTCGAACCCCTGTTACCGCCGTGAAAGGGCGGTGTCCTAGGCCTCTAGACGAACGGGACACT